>JAYTVG010000217.1:0-2162 GCA_043744135.1 Deltaproteobacteria bacterium
CTCGCGGCGTTTTGGGAGAAGAAGCTGCACGACACAGCCACCGATCTCGATTCCGCGCTCACGTCCCAACGTCGGTGAAGCACTTTGTTCACCTCCCACGCACGGTGAAGGCGTGAGCGACCTCCAGCGTGAACTCGATGCGTTGTTGTCCGCGCGGGGCCCCACGGGTGCGCCATTGTTTTGCGTCGAGGACCTCAGCAACATGATCGCCCTCGTCGCGCTCGCGCTGGGGCCTGAGGGTCCCCTCGCCAACAGCCCGGCCGTCGCGGTGTTGCGCGCGGCGATTGAGCGCGAGGTTCCCGCGGTGTTGCCCCAAGCCGAGCGCCTCGAGCACTATTTCGCGCTCCATCCGCTGCCTGACGCGCTCATGACGCAGCTGGCGCGCATCACCCGTGAACACAGCGCTGCGCACATGAGCAAATCGGCGCGTGACCTCATCGGCACCTCGCCGGGGTTGCCGTCAAACGTCAACGCGGCTGCCCCGCCGGGCACCGTCAAGGCAGGCAGGCTGCGCTTAGCGCACGACGACGACGTTTGAGCACGTCGGTGCCGCGGCTACTTTTGCACCGCAGCGCGCACCAACAGGCCGGCGGCGAAACACGTCGCGACCACGCCCCAAAACACCGGCGGCCCGTAGCCCTCTAAGCCGCTGCGGATGTTGATGCCAAACACCGAGCCAAACGCGCTGATCGGCAAAAACAGCGCGGCCAACAGATTGAGGCGATGCGCAGACGCTGCGTGTGCGCGCGCGGCGTGGGCTTGCTCCTCAGCTTTTTTTGCGGCGGTGAAATCGAGGGCATTTTTGGCGTCTTGCTGCATCAAGTCCACGGCACGCTCAAGGTCAGAAGCCTTGTCACGCAAGGTGATGAGCTGTCGATCGTCGACGAGCTCGCGCGCTTGTTGCAACGCTTTGTGCAAGTTGCGAGCGGCGCGCGTGATCGGATTTGCCCGGCGCAACACGTCGTGCAGCTGCTCTGCGGTGGTGCCTGCGTCGACCTGCTCATCGAGTGCCACGATGGCGCCGTGGTATTGCTCGAGCAAGCGCGTCAATGCCGCGAGCCCATCACCATGCGCGCCGCTCGCGCGCCACGCGCCCTCGGGGGTGCGCCAAAACAACTGGGCGCTGCGATCCGCGCGTTTGGCGCCGGGAACTGCGTGCAAGATCAACAACAGGTGCCCGTTGTCGGTCATCGCGCGCTGCCGGCCTGCGTGCGAGCCGACGCGCTCGCGAAAGCGCGGCGGCACCTTCCATCGCTCAGGGATCACCTGCTCATCGTCGACACGCGCGCTGACGTTGGACATGCGCGCAGTCTAGTGGCGCTGACGCTCATGACGCGAGTTTCGGCTCGCTCCTTGTCGACAGCATTGGCCGCCCAGCGATCGTCGACAGCGCTTGTCGATGGCTTAGGGGATGCACTGCGGCGAGGTGCGGCGGAAGCCCTTGAGCGGCATCGGGCCGTCGACCCAGTTGGGTGTGCCCAGCTCGCTGACGAGCTCTTCGGCGTACGCGTGTTGGTTCCAGATGCCGCGGGCGTGCGCCCACGACGTGCCGGTGTTCTCCCAAGCGTCGAGGCCGTCGGCGGTGCCGAGCACCGGCTCGTTACTGCCGACCAAGACGTTTGCGTGCCCGTCGTTGTCGATGTCCGCCACGCTCGCGTACTCAAACATCGTCACGCTTTGGCGCGGTGCTTGGTAGATGGTCTGCCCCGAAGACGTCCACGACCACACGTTGCCCTCGTCCGAGTACACGACGTTTTCGGCGCCGTCGGCTTCGAAGTCAAAACCCACCGGGCCCGATGCGCCGGTGCCGTCGTAGATGTCGCCGCGGTAGATCTCAGTGAGGTTGCGGTGGTACGCGATCATCAGCTCCTCCGCGGCCACCGCGATATCAAGCTCGCCGTCGCCATCAATGTCCATAATCGCGGTGTTGGTTGGGATGATGTTGCAGGGGTCGTCTTCGCCCTCGACGGGGGGGCCCGACTCACATTGCGCGCCCATGGTGCCGCGCGTGGGCGGATGCAGCGGACCCGCGAGCGTTGCGCCGGTTTGCCCGTTGAGCACGATGAGGTCGGCGTTACGCAGCACGACCTCGTTTGTGCCGTTGCCGTCCAAGTCCGCCACCGACGTGGTGGCGTCGTGCAGTGCGTCGAGGCGATCCCACA
>JAYTVG010000218.1:0-6987 GCA_043744135.1 Deltaproteobacteria bacterium
GCGTTTCACTATTTGCGCGGCGCCGCCCCGATGCGCGGCGTCCCCTGGGCGCTGCTGGCGTGCGAACGTCTGTTGCTCACTTTTGCGTACGGCAGCGTCGTTGATCTCGTGCAGCGCGCGTTGCCGGTGGCGGAGCCTGCCGATCATTTCGTATTGCTTGGGCACCTTGTTGAGGCCCAGCGCATGCGCGGCGACTCACGCGCGGCATTGGCCGCTGCCGAGCAGATGCGGCACCTGGCCTCAGACGTCAAACGCCCGAGTGTGTTGCGACGCGTCGGCGAGCTGCACTCGATGCGCGGCGAGCAGCGTGCGGCGATGGACGCGTTGCAAGACGCATTGCAAGGCAGCCGCGACTTGCCCGCGGACAGCGACGCATTGCCCGAGACCGCGCTCGTGCTCGCAGCCATGGCAGACGTGGCGTATTCGCGCGGGGACTTGCCCAGTGCCGAGCATTTCGCGGCGGACGCGATCGCTGCAGCGCCGCTGGCCCCCATCGCGTTTAAGTTGCGCGTGTCAAACGTGCTCGGCAAGGTGGCATACGCGCGCGAGCGCTTTGACGACGCGGAGGCGCGCTTTTTGTCGAACTTGCGCCACTCACAAGAGCACGGACTCGAACACGAAGCAGTGCTCGCGCGCATCAACACCGGCCTGTCGCGTCACCGTCGCGGCAACAACGATGAGGCCAAAGACATGCTTGAGCGCGCGCTGCTAGGCGCACGCACCATCGGCGACCTGCACAACGAAGCGTTCGCGCTATTAAACTTGGGCGCCATCTACCAGCGCGGCGGCGTCATCCCCAAAGCGCTCGAAAGCTATCGCGCCGCGCTCGCACGCTTCTCGCGCCTGTCCAACCGCACCGAGGTGCGGCGCACGACGTGGAACTTGGCAAATATCTACGTGTCCATCGGCCACATCGAAACCGCGCAAGGGTACTTGGATCAAAGTCGCCACCTCGCTGAGGCGGAAGACAGCGATCGCGGCCGCGCCTTGGTGTTTTCCACCGAGGCCGATATCGCGTTAAGTCAAGGCCAGCCCGCAGCAGCGCTCGCGCACTATGAAACCGCGCGAGAGATGTTCTTGCGCCTCGGTGAAGCTGCGTCGCGCATTCACGAGACCACCGCGAAGGCGGCGTGGGCGGCCATCTTGCTCGCGGATTTACCGCACGCGAGCAAACGCGTCGCTGAGTTGCCGCCGTCAAAACCAGAGACCATCGCACACGCACGCGCAAACGCGGCCGCGGGCGCGCTGTTAACGTTTGAGCAGCGCAACGCCGACGACGCCGCGCGCGGCATGGGCCTGTTGCAAAATGCCGTTGAAGAGCTCGAGCGCATCCACGCTGACGACGACGCTTGGCGCACCAGCGTGTTCATGGCGAAACGCTACGAGGCGCTCGGTGACCCCAACAGCGCACGCAGCGCACGCGCACGCGCCCAAGCAACTCTTGAGCGCATGGCGGAGGGCCTCACTGAGGATCTGCGCGCGGTGTTTGAAAGCGATCCTCCGCGCGCCGAGGCACTTGGCAAAAAACCCGTGGCCAAGGTAGCCGACGTCGACACGGACCGCACGGTGACGTTGGTCGAGCGCGCGGGACCGTCGCAGCGCACGCCCGACTGGGACGCGCGCTATCCCGAGTTTATCGGCCGCGCACCACCGCTGCTGCGCGTCTTTGATCGCCTCGATCGCATCGCGCGCAGTAAAAACACCACGGTGCTGGTGCGCGGTGAGTCCGGCACCGGCAAAGAGTTGGTCGCGGCAGCCGTGCACCGCCTCTCTGATCGACGGGGCGCACCCTTTGTGCGCGTCAACTGCGCGGCGCTCGTGGAGACGCTGTTGATGAGCGAGCTGTTCGGCCATGAAAAAGGCAGCTTCACGGGTGCCGTCAACCGCAAGATTGGCCGCTTTGAGCTCGCGCGCGGCGGCACGATTTTTTTGGACGAGATCGGCGACATCTCGCCCAAGACCCAGGTGTCGTTGTTGCGCGTGTTGCAAGAGCGGCAATTCGAGCGCGTCGGTGGCACCCAGACCGTGACAACGGATGCGGTGGTGATTTGCGCGACCCACCGCGACCTTGAGTCGATGGTGAAGGCGGGCACCTTTCGCGAGGACTTGTACTACCGCTTGCGTGGCGTCGTCGCCGAGATGCCCGCATTGCGCGAGCGCCCTGACGATATCCCGATTTTGGCGCAGCGGTTTTTGCACAAGGCCCGTGAGGAGGTGGGTCGCGCGCCGCTCGCGCTCACGCCCGACGCTGAGCTCGCCTTGATGCGCTACCGCTGGCCCGGCAACATTCGCGAGCTGCAAAACGTCGTGCGCTCGGTGGCGCTGTTTTGCGAAGGTGACGTTGTCGATGTCGAGCACCTACAGGAATTTCCTGAGTTGTTTTCGCTCGACGGAGCCGCCCCGCCGCGCGCCATCACCGTGCGCGCGCATGAAGCGCCGACGACGTTTGCGCCCCGTCCCGCTGAAGCGCTCGTGCCCGAACCGTCGGCCAAAAGCGACGTCTTGCGCCGCGTTGAAGCTGCCAGTCCCGACGGCGACGGGCTGGCGCTGGGCGACATGAAGCGTCGCTTGGAGTTCGAAGCGATTTCTAACGCCATGAAGCAGACCGGCGGCAACATCACCAAAGCCGCCGCCCTGCTCAAGATGAAGCGGCCGCGCTTGTCGCAAATCGTCAACGGAAATCCAGAGTTGAAGGTGATTAAGGAGGCCTCGCGGGAGGACAACGACGGCCCGTAAGCCGGGCGCTGAGTGCACGGTGTGCCGCGCGCGATCACTCAAGCCGGCATGGCATTTGCTTACGCTTGAGAATCTGACATCATTCGCAGGGCGCGTGATGTCGAGAGTGTTGTTTTTGTGACGCTGGCGTCGCGCGCAGACCTTGGGAATGTGAGCCGTCGAGATTGCTAGGGTGGAAGCAGGACCTATGACGATGACGTGTCGACAGACAACGAGCCACACCGATGGACCGCCGAGCGCGGTTCGGTCGAGCGCTGTGCTGTCGCCTGTGTCGTTGCGGTGCCTTGCGCCTGTGGTCGCGCTGGCGGCGGCGATGTCTACGGCGTGTGCGCCACAAGCAGCGGACCGCGCTGGCACGTCCCACCGTGTCGCTGTGCAGCCGCGCTTGGTGATGGACGGCCTCGTCGACCTTGAGCGCGGCGACGCCGGTCGCATCGTGTTGCAAGACGTGATGTTTCACGCGCCAACCGTCACGGATGGCGAACGGGATATTCTCGCTACCGACGCTGCCAACCCGCGCGCGCTCATCTTTCGCTATCTGCTTGGCGCCAATGACGGCTTCGGCGACGCGCTCGGTGGCGTGCGCAGCTGGGTGGTCACGGACGGCGCACAACTGTCGGTTGGCTTTTCTGCGCTGGCGCAAAGTGACGTCGCACCGTTGTCACAACAGACCGGTTTGGACCTCGCCCCGCTGGCAAACTACACGGCGGTGATTCGTGGCTCGCTGACGGTGAAGGCCTCGACGACGGTACGCTACGCACACAACGCGCCTGACGCGGCCACCGGCGACACCGACATGCAGCAAGGCGAAACCGACCCCGACACCTCGCCAGCGCACGGTGCGAGCGCGCCACAGGATGATGCTGACGGCGATGACTGTGGCGACAGCGACCCCGACACGTCGCCGGCGGACCAAGGTGGTGACGCCGACACCCCCGACGCTGACGCCAAGGAATCCGACCCAGACACGTCACCAGCGCACAGCGGTGGCGACGTCAAGGAATCCGACCCCGACACCTCGCCAGCGGACGCCGCCGGACGCGATGACGACCCGAACAGCGCGAACACCCCGAGCGCGGCGCGGCACTCGTCCGCCCGCAAGCAGCTCGCCGTGCAATCCGAGACCGTTGTGCCCTTTACGCTCGTCGTGACGACGCCGTTTGCGGTCGAACACGCTATCGATGATGTCGATTTGAGCGCCGTCGACTTGAGCGATGCAGTGGTGCCGCTCGAACTGCACGTTGCAATGGATGAGCTGTTCACGGCGGAGCAGGTGGCCTTGATCGCACGCGCGGCGCATCCCGTTGTTGATGTGTCGGGCGGCCTGCGTCTGCACATCAAGCTGAACACGAACGCCGCAGCGCGCGCCCTTCGCGACAGCGCACGCGAGCGCGTTTCAACCTACCGTCGCTAACGCGCGCGTGCCGCTGCCTGGTCGATCATTCGCGTTCGTGCGCACGACCGGTCATGATTGTTCCCGTGAAGCGAAAAATCATGCTTGTTTCGGTTGTCGCGGCCCTCGCTGTGGTGTCGGCGCTCGTTACGCGCTGTGTGGCGCGGCCGGCCCCAACGCAAACCGCCTTGGTACGCGACGCGGAACCTCAGCCGGCCCTTGTTGCACGGCCCGACGGCGGTGAAGGCGTGGCGGTTGCGGCGCCCCCGATTGCGCCTGACGCGGGTGTCGCTGCAAGCACGCGCGAAGTGCCGCTGCAACCGTTGGTGCTCGGCTTGTCGGGCGACGACCGCGACGTCGCTTTGGACCACGCGGCGCTGCACAAAGCGCGCGGTGGTGCGGCTCAAACCCCCGACAAAACTGCCCAACGCATCGCGGCGCAGGTGGCGCGCGCCCAAGCCACCACTGCGCGCGAACAAGCCAAGTTCGCCGCCGTCGAGCGCGTGCGGGCGCTGGCTGACGCGAAGGCGCTGGCGAATGCCGCAGCCGCAGCCGACGCCAAGGCCCTCGCAGACGCCAAGGCCCTGGCAGACGCCAAAGCCCTGGCAGACACGAAAGCGGCGACCGACGCGGCCGCAGCCAAAACCACCGGCGCGACCCCTGGCGCCCCACAACAGCAGCCCCAACCCCTCCCCAGCGCCGACGTCACGGTGGTCGTCAAAGACGAGTTGGCGACGTGGCTCAAGCTCGTGCGTGTCGAAGTTCAGATCGATAGCAAGCCGGTGCTGGCGCTTGCGGATGCAAACGGCATCGACCCCGCCACAGTGCGCTACACGGGCACCGTGTTCCCGGGCACGCATCGGGTGAAGGCGCGCTTGGTTTACCGCGGTGCTGGCGGGTTGTTTGGCTATCTCGATGGCTATACCTTTAAGCCCTCGGCGGTCGCGATCTTTGAGACCAAACCCACAGCGTCGACGTCGATCGAGGTGCGCGGCACCGATCGCGGCTTGATGATGCCCTTTGAGCAGCGCCCGATGGTTACGATTGAGGCGCACTGAGCCGTTTGAGTTCCTGGTGCCGAACACGGCCAAGGACGTGCGCCGTGCTTTGCGAAGTCGTAGCCACTGAAGTCTCCGCCCCCAAAGACAAATCCGCGGTGGCGCGGTACCGGCGGACGTGGCCATGGACAGCGACAACGAAAACCAGGCGGTCGAGCGCACGGATCTTGAGCCGGCGCGCCAACTCCCTGATGTGAACGCACAAGCGGTAGCCTCCGCCCAACCCTTGCCGACCCCCGCAGCCAAACGGCCGACGTTGCCCGAGGTCTACGATGGCTACTTCAACTACGTGTGGACCATCTTGCGGCGCCTCGGCGTGTGGGACCGCGACCTGGAAGACGCCACCCACGACGTGTTCATCGTCGTACACCGTCGCTTACAAGACTACGACGCCAATCGCCCGATGCGCGCGTGGCTCGCTGGCATCGCGACGCGGGTGGCGAGCGAATTTCGCCGGCGCGCGATGCATCGCAAAGAAGTCGTCAGCGAGGATTCGCATATGGAAATCGCCAGCGCGCAGCACAATCAAGGGGCCCGCGACGCCACGGACCACATCGCGGATCGGGAGAAGCGGTTGTTGGTAGCGCGAGCGCTCACCACCTTGGATGACGAGCGCCGTGCCGTATTGGTGCTGCACGATATTGAGGGGCACGCGATGCCCGAAATCGCCGCGGCGCTCGACGTCAACGTCAACACACTTTACGCACGCCTGCGCCTGGCGCGGCAACAGTTCGGCGCGGCCGTGACACAGTTAAGGTCGGGCGGCTTAGCCACGCAGGAGGGTGTATGATCGACGATATGATCGAGGACATCGATCCAGCGCTCGCCGATTTGCTGGCGGCAGAACGCGCTGCACCAACAGCGCCCAACAGCGCGAAGCAACGCGTTCACGCAGCGATGTGGGCGACGCTGCAGGTGCCGATGGACGCGCCGGCGGATGGCACGCACGTGGCGGCACCATCATCGCCACCACCGTCAGCGCCCGCGATTGACCCCGCGGCGGCCGCGTCGGGATCTGCACTCGCGTCAGGTGCCAAGCTCGCCAGCGGCAAGGCGGCGATGGGGATCGGTGCCGTCGGCGGTGGCGCAGCGACCATCGGCAAGGTGTCGGGGGTGCTGTTGACCTCGGCGCTGTTGGCGACGCTCGGCGTCGGCGGCGTCTTGGTGCGCCAATCGTCGCGCGCGGCGGCGCCACAATCAACCGCGAGCTCAGCGGCAGCTCTGCGTGGTCCTGCGCTCGATGCTGCGCCTGTCGATGCTGCACCGCTCGATGCAGCGCCTGTCGATGCAGCGCCGCTCGATGCAGCGCCTGTCGATGCAGCGCCTGTCGATGCTGCACCTGTCGATGCTGCACCTGTCGACGGCGGGTTGCTGCCCCATGCCGCTCGACCCGGCGCAACCTCCGGCGTGTCGGCGGCGGTGGCGCATGCTGGGACCGCGCGCGAGTCGGCGTCGCGATTGGGCGAGGAACGGCAGTTGTTGCAACGCGCGCACGCGGATCTTGCGGCGGCACACCCTGCGGCAGCGCTGGCTGCGGTGAGGCGCCATGAACGGCTGTTTCGCCAAGGTGCCTTGATCGAGGAACGTGAAGCGTTGCGCATCCAAGCGCTTAGCCAAGCAGATCGCTCAAGCGACGCGCGAGCGCAGCTCGACGCATTTGCGAAACGATGGCCACACAGCCTGTTTCGTCCCGCGCTCGATGCTCTATTCACCGAGCGTTAGTCAGTGGCCGTGTCTCACGTCGTGAGTCGCTGACGCGACGGCGCGCGACAGCGAACGCTGAAGCATCCAACCCACGAA
>JAYTVG010000219.1:0-6985 GCA_043744135.1 Deltaproteobacteria bacterium
CGCTCCTTGTCGAGCATATGCGGCGCCTCGCCGAGCGCGCGCTGGCTGTCGTAGCTGTCGCTGAGCCAAAAGCGTGAGCTATCCGCCGTGTGCACTTCATCGATCAACAGCACTTCGTTTTCGTACAAACCGAATTCGTATTTCGTGTCGACCAACAACAGGCCTCGCGAACGCGCATGCTGTTGGCCGAGCGCAAACAGTGCACGGGCGATCGCCACGCAACGATCAAGGTGCCCTTGCGCGACCCGCCCGCTCGCCACGAGGTCCGACGGCGAACACGGTTGGTCATGCACGCCGACGGCTTCTTTGGTGGTGGGTGTGACAATGGCGTCGTCAAACGGCGCGTAGTCTTGCATCTGCGGATCGATGGTGACGCCGTACGCTTGTCCGCGCGTCGCTTTGGGTTCGCGCAGCAAGCTCCCCGCGAGGTAACCGCGCACCACCAGTTCGATGGGCAGCGCCGTACACGCGCGACAACGCATCACGCTGGCGTCAACGCGCTCAATGAAGTGGGTGGCTGCGACTTGTTGCGCGCGCTTAAGCCAAAACGTCGCCTGCTCTGTGAGCAGCTGTCCCTTAAGCGGGATGGTGCCAAGCACAACGTCAAAGGCGCTAACGCGGTCGCTCGCGACCAACAGCAGTTCATCGCCGCGCCGGTAGACGTCTCGGACCTTGCCGCGGTAGTGGGGCGCGGGATCGTCGACGCCGGCAAACGCTGGGGCGCTGCTCACGGTCGATGCAAAAGACGGAGGACTCATGACTTGGTGATTAGCACGGCGACGCGTGCAGTGCGTAGTCAACGCTGCACGTCGCGGTCAGTGACGTCGTCAATCACAACGCAGTGTCGGCTGACGCACCGCCGCCCGGCCGCTGCGGCACTTCGCCAACGCGTGGGGGCGGCGGTGGCGCTGAGGTTGCCGCGCGCAACAAGGAATGCTGAGGTTGCCGCGCGCAACAAGCGATAGGGCGCAGCCGCGTAACGTGCGACAAGGCACGCGCACCGGCGGGTCGTCGTGTGCGCGGAGGTCGATGTGCCTGCAGTGGTGTTGCAACACGAACGCGACCGTTCGCTCACGGAACTTGAGACCATCACCACGCCGTTTAACACCGTGCGCGCGCGTCGCATCGGTGCGCGTGTCGACCTCGATGTCGAGGGGGCGACGTTTGCGACCTGGCATCCGCAACGCTGCATGACCGGCTACTCGTGGGACGCGTTGAGCGTTGCGGCGCTGCTTGGACCGAAGCCTCCGAGCTCCGTGTTGGTGTTGGGCCTAGGCGGCGGCACCACGACGCGACAGCTGCGGCAACTGCTCCCGCAAGTGCGGCTGGTCGGCGTCGAGATCGATGCGGGCGTCATCGAACTCGCGCGCCGCCACATGGACCTCGACAGCCAGCGTCTTGAGGTGCACGTAACTGACGCGTATGCGTTTTTAGCCGACAGCACCGAGCACTTCGACGTCATCATGGACGATCTGTTTTTGTGCGGACCGAGTGACGTCGTGCGCACGCGGATTCCGCAAGGCGAGACCCTAGCGTTGTTTCAAAAACGTCTCACCGCAAGCGGCGTCGTGGTGGCGAACCTCATTACCGATGTCGGTGAGCACGCGACGGTGCGCGCCGCCACGCGTGCAGCGTTTTGTTCGGCGTTCGCGTCCGTGCGCGTCGTGGTGCCGCCGCGCGGCCTCAACGAAGTGTTGGTAGGAGGAGCCGTGACGCGCCCGCGCTCGTCGTTGGCCGCGTACCACACGCGCCTGCTCGAGGCCTACGACCGCCAACGCCTCACCGAGATCGTCGTCAAGCCCGTGCGCGCTGGCGTGTCGCAAGTTGGCGGTTGAGGTTTTTTGCGCGCGGCAGAAGACTCGCGCATGGACGTATTTTTCGCCGATGACGCGCGCCTCCCGCAACCGGTCCGAGAGCTGCGTCAGCGCTGCGAACGCCACAGCACGGATCTGAAACTGCTCAGAGAGCTTGGTCAGTTGTGCCGCGCCCATCAGCTCAACAGCGAGGCCGTGAGCGTGTATCAAGCGCTCGCGGGCGCGTATGCCGCGCAGGGGCTGGTGTTTCGTGCCGTCGCCGTGTGCAAAGAGATCCTCGCCATCGACCAAACGCACGAGCAAACCCACACCGTGTTGGCCGCGCTGTACGCCAAGGCCGGCGAGCGCACGGAGTTGCCAATGGCGATGGCGACGTCGCTGACGCCGAGGTCAGCCGCAGACGCGGCCACGCAGCCGGCAGTTCGCGCGACGCCGCCACGACCAACGCCGCACACGGATGCCCCAGGGAGTGCCACGCGATCTGGTTCCATGCCACCTATTCCCCTTGACGACGACGAAGACGTCATCGACGTGACGGGGTTGGGCGCGGCGATGACCATCTTGCCGGAGGGATCGGTCGCGCTGGCGGCACCACACGATGTGCCGTTGTTTTCCGGCTTGTCGCGCGCCGCGTTTGTCGCACTCGTGAAGAGCTTGCGCGCGTTTTCCGCAGAGCCCGGGACGCCGATTTTACTTGAGGGTGAAAACAGCGACAGCATCTACGTCATCGCGCGCGGCAAAGTACGCATCGAAAAGGCCAGCAGCAACGGCAGCGCCCCCGTGCAACTGGGCGAGCTCGGGGTGGGCGCGTTTTTCGGCGAGGTGGCGTGGCTGTCGAAATCGCCGCGCGGCGCCTCGGTGTTCGCGGTCGAGCATACGGAGTTGTTGGAGTTGACGGCGTCCGGCCTCGCGGATCTACACGGCAGTGACGACGGTGTGCGCGAGATGCTCGAGGATTTTTGCGAGGAGCGCGTGCTGCACGCGGCGTTGTCGACGTCGCCGGTGTTTGCGGGGCTGCCGCTTCACACGCTGAGCGCTGCGCTGCGCGGCTTTACCCAGCAAAACCTCGAGCGCGGCACCATTGTGATCGTGCAAGGCGATGACAGTCCGGGGCTGTGTATCGCGCTGGTCGGGTCGTTTGACGTTGTCGCGAGCACGGAGATCGGCAGCGTACGCCTCAAACGGTTGGTGCCAGGTGACGTGTTTGGCGAGATGAGTTTGTTGTCCAAAGGGGCCACCGCGAACGCGACGGTGTCGGTCAGTGACAACGAGGACGCGCGCATGCTCACGCTGTCGAAGGAGTCGTTTCACGCACTGTGCGCTGCACATCCTGCGCTTTTACACAGGGTCGAGGCGTTGTCGGAGCAGCGGCACGCCTTTAACGCGATGTTCGTGCCCAACGACGATCCAGCGAGCGGCTCCGGCGCGCGATCTGGCGCAGTTTAACGCGCATCCGACAGACGCTCCCGTCGCGTGCATGGTGTCGCATCGACGATCGTTGCGGGCGGCCAAATCCGTCGCGTTGTGACGCGCGCCCTCAACAACCGGTCGTCACTTGTTGCGCCACCGCAGCGGGACTGCCCTTGTGCCCCGACGACGACAAAAACAACGTGGGCAGGCTCATGTTGTAGTGCCAACTGACGTCGATGATGAAGTCAAGCTCCGAGTCACCGTCGAGGTCGCCAGCAAACAGCAGCGTCGGCCACGCGTCGTCCGAAGCGCCTCCTGCGGCGATGATGGTGCCGTCGAGGCTGATGCCGTTTTGCCGCAGCGCGAGTTGATGGGTGCCGGCGCGCCACCGGATCGTGAGGACGTGGTCACTGCCGTCGCCGGCTGCGGGCGTGATGTCTGCTCGTGCGATCGGCCGCGCCACGAGTCCCGGCCCGCTGATGAAAAATGCCGCCCCTTCGCAACCGGCTGACAACAACTCGCGCGCGGTTTTGGCATCGCCCTCGTCAAAGACGGGGTCTGGCACGCTGCGCACGACGACGCGTGTCGCGACCAGCGCTGTGTCGCACAACGCGAGCGCCGCATCGCCGTCGCGAAAGGGCATCTCGTCGGCGTGCGCCACACCGGGCACGGCGAGTTTACCGGGCAGCTGAGCGCCCGCGCCGTGCAGCCGTGACACCGCGGCGGTCGCCTCGGTGTCGATCGCTTGCGCGCGCGCAGTGTCGCCGCTGACGCGCCACACAGCTGCTAGGGCGTGCAAGCAGTCGACGTCGTTTGGGCGCATCGCGCAGGCGCGCTCGAGTGCCACGCGGCCGTCGTTGAGCGCAGCGTTGAAATTCGGCGGGCGTGCCGACAGCAATTCCTGCGCGATGAAGCCCGTTTGTGAAGAACGCTCACGAACCACGCGACCCTTGCACCAGCCGTCAGTGCACGACGACACCAACAGCGCGGTGCCGATCGGCAACTTGGCGCGCACCGGCGCACTCACAGCGGGCGCGTCGCGCAAAAATGCCGATGACGCCACCACGTAACGCTGCTCAGGCGGCGTCGTCGTCAACATGATCGAGGCTACCAAAAACCACATGCTGCACCCCGCTAGCAAAGCAACGAAACCGATGGATGAAGCTAAAGCACCGCGGGCGCTTGCACCGGCGCGGTCGGCTGCAGTGCTTTGATGAAGCCGGAGTTGAGCTGCTCGGCCACAACGGCGCGCAACACGTCAACAAACGCGTGCACGTCGTCATCGCTGAGGCCGGCGTCAGGAACCCAGAGGAAATACTCGAACCGGTAAGAGTCATCCGTGCAAACGATCTTGCTGATGGATTCGCCGTTGATGCGATCGATATGCGTTTGCACTGGCGCGCACGGCCCGCTACGCCACGCCGACACCAGCGTGTCGTCGTTGCGCGTGAAGGTGGCCCACACCTGCACGAAGTTTGACGTCGGCAGATACGCCAAGTTGAGGTCGAGCAGCTGAGCGCTTTCACAGCTCAACACACTCTTGTCGGGGTTAAAGCCGCACACATAACCCTCCGTTTCCAAAGTGCGTTTGAGCGCGCCGTGAATCGACACTGCGTTGTCGCCACGTCGTATCGGCGACGTCGCGCACCCGGGCAGCCACGCGAATTCGACCGTCGCGAGGACCAGCGCGACCGCTGAGGTTGCGACGCGAACGATTGAGCCGGCATGGGGCATGACAACTCCCAGTTCGAAAACGTTGTGGCGATGACTGTGCGCCGTGTGCGCCGCGACCGCAAGCGAGCACCGCGCGGGCAGGCGAGCGCGAGCTAACTGCGTCGGTGAACCGCTTGCGTGCCCAGCTGATCGGTCGCGCACACGATCAAGCGATCAAGGCTGACGTGGCGAGGGCGTGTCAGCGCGAACAGCACGCAGTCAGCGACCTCATCGGCGCTCACCGGGCGCATGCCAGCGTAAACACGCGCGGCAGCATTGACGTCACCGAGGCGCACCTCGGAAAATTCGGTTTGCACCATGCCGGGCTCAATTTGAAGCACGCGAATATCCAAACCGAGCAGCTCCGCCCGCAGCGCACGCGAAAACGCCTGCAGCGCGGCCTTCGACGCGCAGTACACAGCGCCGTTGGCGTACGGCTCGTCAGCGGCGATAGAGCCCATCATCACGACGTCGCCGCGATTGCGGGCGCGCATCATCGGCAACACTTTGTGGGTGACACGCAACGCGGCGCGCACGTTGACGTCGAGCATCGTGTCCCAGTCCGCAAGCGCGCTGTCGCTCACGCAGACCCGCCCGACCGCCAAACCGGCGTTGTTGATCAAGATCCCGCACGGGCCGAGCGCGGACCCGGCCGCCAACCAGGCGTCCATGCTGTCGTCGTCGCGCACGTCGAGCGCGCACACGCCGACGAGGGCGCCCGGTGTGTCGGTCTCGATCTGAGACTTGAGTGCGTCGAGGCGATCGACGCGGCGCGCGCCCAAAAACACCGCGCAGCCGCGTTGTGCGAGCTGGACCGCGCAGGCTGCGCCGATGCCCGCGCTCGCACCGGTGATGTACGCGACGGCGCCTTGCAGTTGTCGCTTGGTCATGACCACGGTGTTGCACGTCGCTGGCGGTTGGCAAAGCTCTGCGTACGCAGTGCGGTCGCGTGCAGGTCGCACTGACTCCACGTGGCGGTGTCTGGCGCGTTTGGGTGCCGAGTGGAGCTAATATTTTGCGTTTGCCCACCGGCGCCTTCATGCTGCGATGCGACATGCGCCACTTGCTGCACCCCGTCATCTCACAGACCTTGACCGCGCTCAAGACCGCCGGCGTGTTGACGCTGCGTGACGACAGCGCCGTCAAGCGCGCGTCGCTCGACCCCCCCAAAAATCCCGCGCACGGCGATCTCTCCGCCAACATCGCGATGCTGTTGTCCAAAAGTGAGGGCAAACCCCCGCGCGCGATCGCACAAGCGATCCTCGACCACCTCGTCGACAGTGCGGGCGTGGTGGCCAAGGTCGACATCGCGGGCCCAGGCTTCATCAACTTCACGTTTGCGGACGCCGTGGTGCAAAACCTCGCGCGCGACGTGTTGTTGGCGGGGGCGCAGTGGGGCCGCCAACCGCCACGCTCCTCAGGCAAGCGCGTGTGCGTCGAGTTTGTCAGCGCAAACCCGACCGGGCCAGTGCACATCGGTCACGCGCGCGGCAGTTTTTTGGGCGATGCCATCTCGCGTCTGTTGCACGCTGCTGGCCACGACGTCACCACAGAGTTCTACATCAACGATTTCGGCAAGCAGGTCGAAACCTTGGCGCGCACCGTGCACAAGCGATATCGCGAACTGTACGGCGATACCGTCACGCTCGCGGACGGTGAGTATCCGGCCGAGTACGTCAAAGACATCGCGCGCGCCATCGTCGAGCGCGATGGTGAGCGCTGGCGCAGCGTCGACGAAGCGGCGTGGTTGCCGGCGTTGATGGAGTTTGCAATCGGCCACAATCTCGCGGCCATCAAGCGCACGCTGCTGCGCGCCAACATTACCCACGATGTGTTTGCGTCGGAGGCTGCGCTGCATAGAAGCGGCGCGGTGCTTGCGGTGGTGCAGCACTACCGCGATCGCGGCGCCACATACGAAGGCGTCCGTGCCATCGGGACCGACGACAAGGTGCGCCGCGACGACAGCAAAGCCGCACACTTCAGCGAGGCCCAAAAGGGCGGCACGTTTTTGCAGACCAGCGCCCACGGTGACGACGAGGATCGCATCA
>JAYTVG010000220.1:0-6983 GCA_043744135.1 Deltaproteobacteria bacterium
GAGGTCGGCAGCGTCGTTAGCCCCAAGCGTTCGCCGAGGTTTTTATTGTCGATGACGGAGGCAAACGACGGCGCAATTTCCGTGAGCGCTTTGGCCGCCGCGGGCGCGTCATACGGTTCGCGGTTGACGCCCAAGACGGTGAGCCCCCGCGGGCCCAGCTCGTTTTGAAGCGCGCTCAGCTCAGGCATCGAACGGCGACACGGGTTACACCAGCTCGCCCAAAAATCGAGCACCAACACGCGACCGCGAAAGCTCGACAACGCAACTTTGTCGTTGCTGACGCCGGTGCCGGTGAGCTTGCGCAGGCTCACGTCGGCGAGCGCGTCACCCGGCAACAGCGGGCGGATGCGATCGGCGTGTTTCACAACATCAGCGAGGGTGCCGACGGCCAACAGCACCGCGACCGTAAACGCAACCGCGACGCCCGCGCGCGTGCGCATCGGCGCCACGTCGTGGCCAAGTTGCGCTGCTCGCCGCAACCGCCAGACCAACACAAGTGCGAGCGCCAGCGGCCACGCGTACGCGATCGCGATTTTCAAAGCGAACCGTCCCCACAGCACGCCGCCGCCGGACACCACTGCCGTCGGGTCATCGACGGCGAGGTGCGGCAACATCCACACTTGTCCGCCCCACTGCGCGGCCAGCGTGGCACCGATGGCTTTCAACAACGTCAACGGCACCGCGAGCCACAGCGCGGCGTTAAAAACCCGCGCCGCGTGCAGCGATGACACCGCTCGCTTGCTGGCGACGACGGCGACGACGGTGACAACGAGCGCGCCGATACCAAGCACCAACACGTCGGTGGTGAGCGTGGCTTGCAAGGCTTCGCGCGCGCGCCGCAACATGGTGCTGCCGCCGTGTTCAAACAACAACGCCAAGCGCACGAGGACTTTGGCGTTGATGAGCATCGCCACGCCCAGCAAGCTCACCAGCGGCCAGGCCGCCGAGGGGGCGCCATCACGCACCACCTGCGTGAGTGTGCGCACCGGCGCCGTGATCATGCCGCCGTAGATCCGCGCGACGGCGACGATTGCCTTCAACATGCTGCATCCCGGCTGCGCAGTTGCGCAAAGAACACCTTGAGTGTGTCACTGCATTGATCCGCGCGCACGCCTTCGCTGACCTCGACGCGGTGGTTGAGGCGGGCGTCCGTGCACACGCGCGCTAAGCTGCACACGGCGCCGGCTTTGGTGTCACGCGCGCCAAAAATCAGCCGGTCGACGCGCGCGTTGACGAGCGCACCCGCACACATAAAACACGGCTCGAGCGTCACCACCATGGTGCATCCAGTCAGGCGCCACCGGCCCAACTGCACCGCCGCTTGTCTCAGCGCAATGAGCTCGGCGTGCGCCAACGGATCGCGCGCACTTTCGCGCAGGTTGTACCCTTCGCCGACGACGACGCCGTCGCAAACCACCACAGCGCCGACCGGTACTTCGCCCAGCGCCGAAGCGTGTTGTGCCAGCGCGAGGGCACGGTCCATCAGCATCTCGGCGTCAAGGGCACTCACCGCGCGTCCTTGGTCGCATCAAACGCATACCACGGGTGCATGTGGTGCAGCGGTCCGTGGCCGTGGCCGAGCTGTGGCGCGTGTTCGATGGCCCCGCGGACGTACGCGTGCGCCGCCGTGACAGCGTCGACGAGCTCGACGCCGCGAGCGAGCAACGCTGTGATGGCGGCGGCGAACGTACAGCCGGTGCCGTGCGTGTGCGGCGTGTCGATGCGTTTGCTCGTCAACGTCACGAAACGCGTGCCGTCAAACAACACGTCGCGAGGGTCGTTGTCGCTGTGGCCACCCTTGACGAGCGCCGCGCGCGCCCCCAGCTGCACGAGTGCGTGCGCGGCACGTTGTTGGTCCGCTACCGTGTGGATGGCGAAGCCGAGCAAACGCTCCGCCTCTGGCAGGTTCGGCGTCACGAGGGTCGAAAACGGCAACAGGCGTGCGCGCACCATCGCGACCGCGTCGTCGTCGAGCAAGGCGGCGCCTCCTTTCGCGATCATGACGGGGTCGACCACCACTGGGATGTGTGTTGTGGGATTGCGCGCCGAAAACACGCCCACCACCACGTCGACAATCTCAGCAGTCGCGAGCATGCCGGTTTTGATGGCACCCACCGTGAAGTCGTCAAGCACAGCGTCGATTTGCGCACGCACGAGCGCCGCAGGCATCGCCAACACAGCGCGCACGCCGAGGGTGTTTTGCGCCGTCACCGCGGTCAGCGCCGATGTGCCAAACACGCGCAGCGCCGAAAACGTGCGCAGATCCGCTTGCACGCCGGCACCACCGCCGCTGTCAGAGCCAGCGATCGAAAGCGCGACAGGCACGATAGGGCCGCCGGTGTCGCTGCGTTGGTGTTGCCGATCCATCACGCGATTGTGCCCACGTTGCGCACCGTGCGCCAAGTGCAGTCACATCAGTAGGCTCTCAAGCTCCCGCGCCAACGTCAGCACATCGTCGTCGCCACCGTCGGGCCCCACCAGCTGCACCGCGAGCGGCAACCCTGCGTCGGTCCCGCATGGCAGCGACAGTGCAGGCAGCCCGGCCAAGCTCGCGGGCACGGTATAGATGTCCGCGAGATATTCGCTGAGTGCGTCGGGCTTGTCGGTGCGCAGCCAAGCGGTCTCAGGCGACGTCGGCAACAACAGCGCATCACACAGCGTGAGTACGCTGTTGAGCTCGTGCGTGATCCCTGCGCGCACCGCTTGCGCCCGCACGACGTACTTGTCGTAGTAGCCCGCCGACAGCAGCCACGTCCCCAAGATGATGCGGCGTTTGACCTCGGGGCCGAAGCGTGAGCGGGTGCTTTCGATCATCGACGCGAGGCCACCGGCTTCGCCGTCGCGCGGGCCGAAGCGCACGCCATCGTAGCGCGCGAGGTTCGACGACGCCTCGGCGGTCGCGATGACGTAGTAGCAGGCAATAGCGCGCTCGCATTGCGGCAGATCAACCTCGACCAGCTGCGCGCCAGCGTCCGCGAGCGCCGACGCTGCGCGCGCGTGCGCTCCTTTGACGGCAACGCTTGCGCGCGTGAGCCACCGCGTCGGCACGCCGATACGCGTACCAAAAACGCCAGGGCTACGCGGCGATGCGGGCGCTGCGGCGCGTGAGGTTTGGTCGCGCGCGTCGACGCCCGCGATCGCTGCGTACAACAGCGCCGCGCTGTCGACGTCGACGCCGATGGTACCGACGACATCGAGCGAAGAGGCGTAAGCGATCAAGCCAAAGCGCGACACGCGACCGTAGCTTGGTTTAAAGCCGACCACGCCGCACAACGCCGCCGGCTGGCGCACCGACCCGCCGGTATCAGAGCCGAGCGCGCCCGCGGCCATGCCAGTGCGCACCGCGACCGCGGAGCCGCCCGACGATCCGCCGGGTACGCGCAGCACGTCCATCGGGTGCAGCGTCGGGTGGTGCGCACTGTGCTGCGTGCTTGAGCCCATGCCGAACTCGTCCATGTTGGTGCTGCCGACGACGACGGCGCCGGCGTGCTTGAGGCGCGCAACGGCGGTGGCGTCGTAGGGCGCCACCCATCCTTGCAAGATGTTGCTGCCGGCGGTGACGACACCACCCTGCCTGCATAGGTTGTCCTTGACGGCGATGGGGATGCCGTCGAGCGCGCCCCGCACCGCGCCGCGGTCACGCCGCGCGTCACTCGCCACCGCGTCACGCATGGCAGCAGCGTCGTCGCACGTGACAAAAGCTCCGAGATGCGCGAGCGATCGCGCGCGATCTTGGCACGCCTGCAGCAACGCGACGCTGGAAGTCTCACGAGCGTGCAGCCGGGCGGCGAGCGTTGCGATAGACGCAGGGAGTGGCGGGGCGGACACGCGCTGGTGTTGCTCGCACGCGCGCTTTGGATCAACAACCCACAGCAGCGCGATCGCTCGAGATCAGGTTGCAGTCCGCGGTGGTTCTGGGACCATGCGCCCATGCCCATCGTGTTTCGTACCGTCGTTCCCTTCGTTGTCGTGACTGCGTTTTCAGCCGTTTTGGGCTGCACACCACCACCGACGCCGGTTTCAGTGTGCTCGACTGCGGGGGACTGCAACGTCGACGAGCGCTGCGACAACGGCGTGTGTGTGCCGTCGGCCAACGAGGGCGAGGGTGAGGGCGAACTCGCCGGGAACGACGACGCTGCGGTCGTCGCCGCGGTCTGCGAGCGCGCTACCAGCTGTGGGGTGGTGGATGATGCGCCGTCGTGCCTCGCGCAAATCGCACCGATGCTGGCAGGTTTTCGTAGCGAAGGGAGGGAGGTCTGCACGCAGACGGCCGACGCATTTAACCGGTACCTCGTATGCCTTACGGGTCAAGCTTGCGTTGCATTTCAAGATCCTGCTCAGTCGCCATGTGCACCGCTGCAACAGGCGGCAACCGATCTGCAGTCGCAGTGCGACTCTGGTGAAGGTGAAGGCGAGGGCAGCGGCGTTGTCGATCCCCCGCCCGGTCCGTTGTGCGAGCAGGCGTTCGCGTTTGATGACGCGTTTGGCAGCTTCGATTTTGAGCTGCGCGCCGCCGAATTCGAGCCAGCGTCAGACAGCGTGTGCACGAACGGCATCGCGGTACACGTCTTAGGCGTCGCCTTTGGCACAGACCTACAGCTGTTTAACCGCGCCGAAGCGTCGTTTGACGGCACGCAAATCGTCGAGTTGCTCAATGCCGATATCGATGCTGCGGGCTCGCAAGTGAGCGGCATCTTGTGCGCGCAAGACGACAGCGTTGTCTTGGTCGCGATGCATATCGTGTCCGACGCCCTTACCAGCAGCGCGTCGTGCACAGATGTGTTGCCGGCTGGCTCGTTTTAAAAATTTGGGCGCGCGACCATGCTGCCAGCAACTTGGCGCAACGTCGCTACAGCGAAAATACGATGTAGCGCATCGCGAGATCTTCTGGACCGTCCAAGGTCTCGTCTTGTCCTTGGCCGTTACTTTCTTGGTGAAACGTCGTGAAAATCACCCGGCCCGTGCCGTCGTTGAAGCCGACCGTGATGGGCGTGTCGATGAGCGTGGAGACGCTGTTGTTGACGTGGTAGTCCATATCCGCGCGCAAGTACGTCGTCACGCCTGCGCCAATGTCGCTGATGAGCGCGAAGTTTGACGAACTGAAATCGATGTTGATGGTGTCGGCACCGAGGTACGCGGCCAAGCCGGGCTCGAGCACGTCGGCTGTGTATGCGCCGGACACTCCGTACTCTGCTCTGCTGTTTTGCGTGTCGTCGCCGAGGAAGTTGATCTTGTCAGGGTAGAGCCTTTCCACGAGGTCGTAGGCCCAGTCTGAGACGTACAGACTGCCCCCTTCTTGCACGTAGCGGTGGATGTTGACGGCGATGGTGGACGGCAGGCCCGAGATGAAGTCGCCTTCTTCGACACCACAGTTAATGAACACAGCGTCGTAGGTCTGAAGCTCGTCGTAGTTGCTAAACACTTCGTCGGTCCAGCGTTGCCCGATGGCAGGCACACCCTCGGCGTAGGTGATGCTCTGGCCTAAGCCCATGCGCTCAAGCACGTTGCCGATCTTGTCAAACGTGCCGTTGACCACCAAATACTTGCGGTCGTCGTCGGGAACCAGCGGTTGGCAGCCGAAGTCGAGCGTGAGGTTGGTGCCGTCGGGCGCGCTGCCAATGGTAAACACATTCACGTCGTCCCATTGGTACGCGAAGCCGCCTTTGGTGGCGCGCACCTGCAACCCCGACTGCGGCGCGGGAATGCCCGCGATGATAAAGCTGCCATCCGCGATGGTCTCGTCTGAAAACACCTCGCCCTCAGCCCCCGGGATGAGGGTCACGATCTCGACGCGCGCGCCTTGCAACGGTGAGCCCACAACGCCATCGACTTCTGCCGCGCAAATGGTGCCAACGATCATGCCGGTGGTGAGCGGATCGGGCGGCGTGCAATCCGCCACCTGCTCTTCAAGCAGAGTCTGTTGCCCTTCAACGACCTCGACGGTGAAGGTCTTTTGATAGCCTTGTGCAACGACGTAGACCGTTTGCACGCCAGTGGGCACGCCATCGAGGCTGAAGATGCCAGTCTCGGCGTCGGTGGTGGTTTCGATAATGGTGGCGTCAGGCAGCTGCACCGACACGGTGCCGTTGGTCACGAAATCGCCAACGTGCCGGTTACACACCTGGCCGACGATGCGCCCAAAGCCGGGCTCGGGCGGTTGGTCAAAACACGCAGGGTTTGACAGCTCCGTGTTCTCGCGTCCCACCACGCTGACGCTCAGCTTGCTTGTGACGAAGTCCTCCGCGGTGCCCACGATGGTGACGTCGCCGGCGGGTAACCCCGCGAGGTTGAAAAAGCCGTTTGCGCCAGCGGTGGTTTTTTTGCTGTACGTCTTCGCGCTGCCTTCGCGCGTGTAGGTCGCGACCACGGCAGCCCCGGGCGCTGGGCGGTTGGTGACGGGGTTACAAATCTGACCGTTGACGCCGCCCGTCAACCCGCCGAGGTCCTCTTCACCACAGCCCAAAGCGGCGACAGCGACGAGCAGTGTTGCGGCGGAAATGCGCACAGTCATGGGTTCACCTTCAAAAACGGCAGCAGTGCCCGATGCCAGTATCGGCGCGTTTGGCGCGAGATGTCTCGTGCACTTGACGGTGCGACCCCCACCCCCAATGTAGACTCACGCGCTGTGCGCGGCTGTGGCGTTGTTGCCGGCTGTGCTGCTCGCGACGTGTACAGGAAGTACACTTGCTGCGCTGCTCGCGGGCGCCTAGCCACAGCCACGCACAGCGCGTGAGTCACGTTCGTGTCTCGGCGGCCTGCAGGGAGCGGGGTTGTGCTGTGTACGCAGGGAGCGTGGCTGTGGCGTCGGGAAGTACACTTTTCGCGCGATGAAGGGCTAGGGGCACGGGGCGACTTCGCCACCGTTGCTAAAAAACTGGTTTCCTGCGGCTGCGAAGTCCGGGATCGGGGGGTTCACGCTGTTGCAGGAAATCACGATGCCAAACTGCGTGTTGTCGCGCAGCGTGTTGTTGGTCACCGTCGGT
>JAYTVG010000221.1:0-2159 GCA_043744135.1 Deltaproteobacteria bacterium
TCAGCGCGAAGCGCGTGTTGCCGCCATGCTCACGCACACAAACGTGGTGCAAATCTACGAATTCGGAAACGTCGAGGGCGCGTGGTTTATCGCCATGGAATACGTCGACGGCGCGCCGCTGCACCGCTTGGCGCGCAAGGCTTGGCAGCTGGGCAAGTCCATCCCGCTCGAAGTGGTGTGCTGTGCCATCGCAGATGCCGCGCTCGGTCTGCACTACGCCCATGAACTGGTGAACGCTGACGGCATGCCGATGGGCCTCGTGCATCGCGACATCAGCCCCGACAACTTGATGCTCAACCAAGAGGGCGTCACAAAGATTCTCGACTTCGGCATCGCAAAGACGGCGGCCAGCGCCGAGCGCACAGCGACGGGCGAGCTCAAGGGCAAGATCCCGTTTTTGTCGCCCGAGCAAGTGCAAGGCGAGCAAGTCGACGCGCGCGCTGACTTGTATGCGCTCGGCGTCACCGCGTATTGGATGCTGACGGGAAAGCGGCCGGTCACAGCCCTCACCGACCTGGCACTGCTGCAGCGTGTGGTGTCGACGGTGCCAGACCCGCCCAACACCCTGAACCCCACGATCCCCGACCACATCAACGACCTGGTGATGCGCTTGCTTGAAAAACAGCCGAGCAAGCGGCCGCAGTCGGGTGCTGACGTGCACGACGTGCTCACCAGCGCGCTCGGTGCGCGCCGCACGGTGGTCGCACCGTTTGTCAAAGCGATCCTGGCAGCACCCGAGCCGAGCCCGACAGATCCAGACCCCTCGCAGGTGGTGGGGTTTTTGCCGTCGACGCCACACACCGACGAGGTGCGCGCGGGCTGGAAGCGCATGATCTCGGCAACCGAGCCGCCGCCACCGGCTGCCGTCATCACCGACAAGATCAAGGTCCATCGAGAGGTCGACGACAGCCCCGTGGTGCTGCAACGTTCGCGCGCGCCGTGGGTGGTCTTGGCTGTCGGGGCGCTCGCGCTCGCGGGCACCGTCGGTGCGCTGGTGGCGCGCCCGAGCAGCACGCCTCCCGTCAAAGACCGCACGCCCGCGGTCGCCGTGACCGTGCCGATCCCACCGATCGACACGCGTCCCCCAGGTGTCGTCGCTGCGGACGCCGGCAGCGTTGACGACGCCACCCCCGACGTCACCGCCGACGCCGGCCCGAAGGCGCTGCCGAAAGCCGGTGCCGTGCGCGAGGTCGCAGTCAAAGCCCCCGCCGCCATCGTGTGGCAAAGCGCCAAAGGCAAGGTGCTGGGCACCGGCACCTGCACGCTCGCGGTGCCGGCAGCGACGAAGTCCGTCATCGCCGTCGACCCGCGCACTGGCGGCAGGACCACCGTGGTGCTGCAACGCGGCGGTGTCGACTACAGCGCCCTGCCCCACGGCAGCATCCAGGCGCGCGCCAACCCGTTCGCGGACGTGTTCTTAGGTAAAAAGCCGCTCGGCACCACACCGTTCGCGCCGGTCGACGTGGTGGCAGGCACCTACGTGGTGCGCTTTAGCCACGACGGCAAAAGCGAGACACGCACGGTGCAGGTGGCGCCTGGTGCGACGGCGCGCGTGCAGGTCGACTTCGCGAGCCAACCGCCCGGCCCTTAAGCGCATGCGGGGAGACACTGGCAGCCGACGGGGCGCGCGCGCGAACTAAGTCCCCACCCCGGCGCGCGTGCAGGTCGACTTCGCGAGCCGCCCGCCCGGCCCTTGTGACGGTGCGCAATGCCGCGGCAGCCGATGGGTCGCGCGCGTGCGAACTAAAGTCCCCACCCCGGCGCGCATGCAGGTCGACCTCGCGAGCCAACCGCCCGCCCCTTCAGCGCATGCGGGGAGACACTGACGGTGCGCAATGCCGCGGCAGCCGACGGGTCGCGCGCGCGCGCGAACTAAAGTCCCCACCCCGGGGTCAGCCCTTAGAGGTCAAAAAACGAGCGCGGTCTGCAGCCCCCCGACATGCCGGTGCCTCGCATTGGGACGGCGCGGTTTTTTCAAACACACGCTTCACAACGCCACCGGCCACCGCCAACCCCGCACGCTCGAGCGCGCGACGTTGTGCTCTGCCTTTTATCCGCGCAGATCCGCCGCGTTTGCACGCGCGCGAACTAAGTCCCCACCCCGGCGCGCATGCAGGTCGACTTCGCGAGCCAACCGCCCGCCCCTTCAGCGCATGCGG
>JAYTVG010000222.1:0-6970 GCA_043744135.1 Deltaproteobacteria bacterium
ACGCTGAGATGTACGCGTCGCACCTCGCAGCCCGCACGCAGATCCCCTACCGCCTGCCCACCGAGCACGAATGGGAGAAGGCCGCCCGCGGCGCCGACGGCCGGTTTTTTCCGTGGGGCAATGGCTTTGATGCATCGTTTTGCAAGATGGCGTTGTCGCGCCCCGGTCGACCGCAACCCGAACCCGTCGGCAGTTTCCCCGTCGACACCAGCGTGTACGGCATGCAGGATGCGGCCGGCGGGATTCGCGAGTGGACGTCGTCGTTTTTTGATGCCGCGCGCGAAACCCGCACCCTGCGCGGGGGCGCTTGGTACTTCAACCCGCACTACTGTCGGCTGGCGTTTCGGCATGGGTATTTGCCGCACATCGTGTTCACGAATTTTGGCTTCCGCATGGCGCGATCTGCACCCGTTTAGTTTGTCCAAAGTCGCGGGGCGCTTGCTAGCATGACGTTGTGACCAAAGTGTCGGACCTGCGCAAAACCAAAGCGACACCCGCTGGGGGCGGCTCGTCGTACGCGAGCGGTGCTGCGTCGGCGAACGATGCCGCTGTCGTGCCTGCGCCCATCGAAAAGGCCTCGCACACTGGTCGGCCTGCAGCGACGCGGGCACAAAGCAGCTTCGTGGCGGCCAGCGCCGACGGCGCCATCACCACCACAAGCGGCCTGGTCGCATCTGGACCGGCCGGTGCCTCGAGCGCGTTTGCGCTGCAGTTGCGCCAGAAATCGAAACCAACCGCGACGTCGCCGATGAAGCCGCTCGCGCCGCGCACTGCCGCCACGCGCAGCGCCGCCGCGACAAAAATGCTCGCCACGCCGGATGCGCAGTGGTTGCTCGCGGCCCACGTCGCGCGCTGGATGGACAGCGTGATGTACCAAGGTGCCACCCTTGACGACGTCGCCACAAGCTTCCTCGCGGCCAACGCCGATGCGCAGGGGGCCTGTCCGCAACTGAACGGCGCGCTCATCCGCCGACTGCAAGAACGCTTCGAGTTCATGCCGGCGTGGCAACTGTCACCGCAGCCGGCGCGTGCAAGTGCTGCCGCGGATCCATGGGACGTGGTCGCGCCCGCTGACGTTGACGAAGCACGCCTCACCAAAGTGTTGACGCTGTTGTCTGAGGTGCCGTTGTCGATGGCGCTGAGCAGCAGCCTCGCGCGAAAGCTCGCGCCTAGGCAGCCGTTTAGCAACGTCAACGTCGTGATGGTCCAGCATATGCTCGGCCAGGCTCATCCACTCGTCGACGGTCTGGTCGCGTGCGGCATGAACCCAGCCAACGCCGAATACGTGGGCGTGCCGTATCAGCAAAATCCCGCGGTGCGCGCCACTTTGGAAAATAACCATGGCGTAAAGGTGACGGTGCCGGCGCAAGGCGACATCGACGATATGTACACGGTGATTTGCCAAGCGGTGGATCGCGCGGTCGAGCGCCACCGGCAAAACGGCGAGCCGATCTTGATCTTGGACGATGGCGGTTACGCATCCAAGTACATCGCGACCCGCTACGCAGACCTGCAGGGTGTGTTCGCCGTGGTAGAGCAAACCACGCGCGGCTTGACCGAGATCTCTAAGCTCGGCCCGCTCAACTTTGGCGTCGTCAATGTCGGCGGCAGTTTCGGCAAGCGCTTCGAAAACGCGCAGGTGGGCGATGCGGTCAAGATGGCCGTGCGACGCGTGCTCGACGCCGTCACCGCGACGCCAACGCGCAAAGACGTGCTGGTGGTGGGCGCTGGCAACGTTGGTGAAGGCGTCGCCGACAGCTTTGCCGCCGACGGCGCACGCGTGACCATCTACGACCCCTTTATGACCAAGACCCGCAAGCGGGCGCTGCAAGCCAAAGGGTTCGTCGTCGTCACGGACAAGGCGCAGGCGCTGCATCGCAAGTTTTTGGTGGTGGGCTGCGCGGGTCACCGCAGCATCGACATGCGCGACTTTTTGGAGATGTCGTCGCCAGTGTTCGTCGCCTCCGCGTCCAGCAAGCGCGTTGAGATCGACACGCTCGGTCTCGGTGAGCTCGCAACCGACAAGGACGGTAAGCTGCGTCGCATCTTGGCCGCCAAGATCAACGAACAGGAAACCTTTCACTATTGGTTGCAGGACGGCCGCATCGTCACGGCGATGGCCGACGGGCTGCCGGTGAACTTCCAAGCCGTAAACTCGATCGCTCCCGAGCTCATCGACCACACCATGGCGCTGATGTTGCTCGGGGCGTCGCAAGCGATAAACGAGCTCACCTCCCAGCAGTGCGGGCCGCTGCGCAACGGCGAAGTGATGCACACCGAGCGTCGCACCGGCTTGCTGGACCTCAACAGCAGCGAACAGTTCATGCTGCAAGCGGAGATGGAGGGCATTCGCATCGCGCCCACGGATGGCGCGCCGATCGACGGCGAACGTGCGTTGTGGGTCGGTCTCACGCGCTACGTCGCGACTGACGCAGACTGGCAGCGCATCGCCGCTTCACCCGCGACGCCACCAGACGCGCTGCAGGCAATTTATGCGGACTGCATGGCGAACAACACGCCGATGGACCCGCTGGCGCTCGCGGTCATGTCCGGGCGCCACACCGTGTGCGACGCGACCGTCGACCTCGTGCTGCAGGGGCGGGTGGTGCCGCAGATGGCGCAGCTGCTCAAAAACGACCTGCTGACCCAAGCGCAGACCACCCGCGTGCTCGACTGGCTCATGCGCGCCTATGATGCGTCGGTCTGGCACCACGACGTCGACGATGTCGTGAGCACGCAGGCCGTCGCGGTCACCGGCGACGCCGCGCTCGGCTGGCGTTACCACTGCGCGGACGTCGTTGACATTGAGCCCGATCGAAAGACGTTGGCGTTTCGGATCAGCAGCAATCAAGACACGGTTGTGGGCCAGTTGATTGACGCGCTCGTCGCGCACCCGCAATGCCCCGAAGGATTGCGCCTTAACCTGATGACCGAGACGTCGCGCGTGGCGTCGCGGCCGGCGGCGTCAGTGACCTTGTCGCTGACCAATCCTGCGTGGACAACGACGCAGCTCGACCAGATGTGGCGTGAATTTGCGTACGTCATCAGCGACAACGCGCGCGGCAAGGCCGGCCAAGTGCGCTACGCGTTTGATGTCGCGCAAGCGCTTCGCGATCATCCAAACGCGTCCGACAAGTTGATGAACGACGCGCAATATTGGACGGATACCATCACGAAGGATGCAGCTGAGCGCAAGGTGGCCCTCGTCGACCGCGCGCATTGGCCGCTTGACCCCGCGTTTGGCTCCGCCCGTCCCGACTACGCCCTCACTTAGCCAACCGACGACCGCTCGACGACGCCGCCAACGACAGCGCTCACGCGCAGCATGGTTGCGAGGCTTGCGCGGCAGCGACAGTTGGCGCGTCCACGCCGAACGCGGGTGTGACACCCAATGTCCGATGCAGCCTGCGTGGACACCGACGCAGTGCGGGCCGAAACTCAAGTCCCAAGGAAGTGACGCATGCCCACCATCACCAACAACGACTTTCAAACCGCGCTGCGTGGACGCGAAGTATCGCTCGACGCGCTCAACACCGCGCACCCGACTGCACAAGCAAAGGTGCGCGCGGCGGACCTCGACGGCGACGGCAAGATCTCAGGGGCGAAGGAAACCGCCGCGGCGTTTAAGGCGCTCGACAGCCTCGACAAAAACGGCTCGCGCAACTCCCTAGGTGAAGCCAAGGGCGAAAACCGCGGAGTACGCGCCGCCCAGCTGATGATGCGCGCTGCCAAGCCGTCGACGTTGGCGACACCTGGCGACAAACCAAGCACGCCTGACGCAACGGCCGCGGCACAGGGGGGCCGAGCGTCGCAGGTGCGCGCCGACAGCACGCTTGGCACTTACCAAGGCGGCGTCGGGGGCATCAAGGTGGCGAAGGACAACGGCAAAGCTGGCGCCGTGCAGTTTAAGGCGGGCATGAACGTCGACACCGATGGCGGTTCCAGCGCTACGTCAAAAAGCGACAAATACTATCAAGGACAAACCTCGATGAAGTTCGCGGGTGGCAAGAGCCTCGACGCCGACAAGCTGCCGTTTGTCGTGTTGCCGCCGGCGCTCGCAAAAGCCACCGGTGCCAAGCTCGGCGATTTGGTGGAAGTGCAGCAAAACGGCAAGAAGGCGTACGCGATTTACGGCGACAACGGACCCGGCAGCAAGATCGGCGAGGCCTCGATCCAAATCGCGCGCCAATTCGACAAAAAAGCCTCCCCCAACCGCGCCGCCAGCGGCACGTTCACATACACCGTGCTGCCCGGCTCGGGCGCCGCGGCCGGCATCAAACCCGGCGGGCGGGCCGTCAACGCTGCGGAGATCCAAGCCGCCGGCGAGCGCGCCTTTGAAGCCGCTCGCGCCCGCGGCATCGTGTCGTAAGCGAACGGGAGCGACGCTGTTGCGCGCGGTGGCAATGACACGTGTTTGGTGCTGCGGCATCAAAACCGCATGGCTAACGACCCCGTGCGCAACCCTCCAGCTAACATTCTTGATGCCACAGCGGTCGCCACAACGCCCGCGCCGGCATTGTTTAGCATCGGGCGCGTGTCGCAGCGCACCGGCATCGCGGTCGAGACCATTCGCATTTGGCACCGCCGCAACTTCGTGAGCCCGAGCGCGCGGACGATCGGAGGGCACCGCCAATACACCGACGCCGACGTCGAGCTTCTCGCGGCGCTTAAGGTGTTGGTGGACGCCGGCGGTCGCATCGGGACGTTGTCGCAACAAGATCGCGCCGAGCTGTTGCGTCGTGCAAACGCAGCGCGGGCGGCGCGCGCCGACGCGGGTGGCGAGGCCGGCGCTGACTTCGGCGATCTGCGCGCGGAGCTCATGCGCGCCATTGAGCTGTGCGACAGCGACGCCATCGAGCGCCTGATCGACCGACCGCTGCTGCACCGCCGCGCGCGCGACGTCATCTTCGGGCTGTTTTTGCCGGTGTTGCGCGAGGTCGGCGAGCGTTGGCACGCGGGGACGATGCGCATCGCAAGCGAGCACATCGCGGAAAAACTGATCTCCGGCCGCCTGCACACCTTGTTGGCCCACCAGCAGCCCAAATCCGGCCCGGTCGCACTGTGCGCGTGTCTGCCGGCCGAGCGCCACGACGTCGGCTTGCTAGCAAGTGCCGTGTTGCTCAAAGACGCGGGCTTTAAAGTCGTCTACCTGGGCGCAGACTTGCCCGTCGCCGAGCTCAACGATCTCGTGCTGCTGCACCGGCCTGCGCTGCTGCTGTTGTCGGCGACGATGCCGCCCACAAACGCCACCCTCGACGAGCTGGCGGCAGCGATTAAGCGCCCCGCGTTTGCACGCACCGCGATCGTTTTAGGCGGCCTCCCCGCCATGCAAGTCGCAGGCACGGTCCGCTGCGAGACGGTTTTGGAACTCGAAGCCTACCTAACGCGTTCAGGTTTAAAACCGGACATGGCGCATTAATTCGGATCAGATTGCCAAATCCGTCCTGATTTAATAGGACAAGAAATGGAAAAAATCAGGACAGAATCGATTGCAAGCGGACGACGACCTGAATCGCTCGCGGCGTTGGAAGGGGTCTTTCGATCCAACCGCGAACGTTTGATCGCGCATGCGCGCCGCATGATGCGCGACGAGCAAGACGCCCAAGACGTGGTGCAACAAGCGTTCGCCAACGCCATCGCCAACATCGACAGCTTTGCGGGCAAAGCGCAGCTTAGCACCTGGCTGCACCGCATCGTCACCAACACCGCGCTGATGGCGCTGCGCTCCAAACGACGGCGCCGCACGGAGAGTCTCGATGCGCTGACGGAGCGGGTGGGGGCGCACAGCATCGAGCCCCGCGTGCCCGCGGACTTTGAAACCAGCCTCGACAACATCGCACTGCGCGCCTACCTGAAATCAGCGCTGGGCACGCTGCCACCGCTGGACCGCGCGCTGTTGCACGCCCGGGTCGCCGACGACAGCTCGACGCTGGACGCTGCCAGCGCCCTCGGCATCAGCTGTGCTGCCGCGCGAACGCGACTGCATCGCGCGCGTCACCGCTTGGCGCAAGCGCTGCGGCCAAACGTCCCGATGGAATACCTCAGCGACGGCAAAGGCGCGCGCGCGCGTTTGTGAACGGCGCGGCGGTTGCGCGATGGCACCGAGCTGCGGCTGTTGCGTCGACGGCGCGGGCCTTGCGCAGCGACGGGTGATCCTTCACAACCCACCGCGTGATCTACCGAAACGCCGCCGTCGCTTCCGTTGTTTTTTCGCTGATGCTGTTGGCGCCTGCTGTGCGCGCGTCGGGAATTAACCACTTCGAGGCCGCGGCCGGTCCGCACAACTACGTCGTCACCAACCACCCGGCGGTGTTGCCGCACCTGACACCATCAGCGTGGATGTTGGTGTCGTATGCGCATGACTCGCTGGTGTACCGCGACGCTCAGGGCAAAGAGGTGCAGAAAATCGTCGAGCACCAGCTGAACTTGGAGGTGGCGGCAGCCATCGGCTTGTTCGATCGTTTCGAACTTGGCGTCGTTGCACCTGCGCTGTTCGTGAATGGGCCGGGATTTGACAACAAGGGGCTGACGCAGTTTTCGCCTGGCGATTTGCGCGTGATGGGCAAGGTGTTGTTGACGCCGTGGAACGACGGCTTTGTCGCGAGCTTCCGCTTGCAGTCAAACCTGGTGCCGCTCGCGCAGCTCGTGCAAGGCGGCGCCGGTGCCATCGCGGGTGAGAAATTTCCCAGCGTGCAGCCAGCGTTGACGGCGGGATTTTCGTCGAAGTGGGTGCGCTTTGGCGTCGATGGTGGCTTTTTGCTGCGCTACCCGGACGAGATCAGCACACTCAAAGTCGGCAGCCAGTTCACCTACGGTGCAGGGCTCGAGGTCACCGTCATGCAGCAGCTGTTGTTTTTGACGGCGGACGTCAACGGGCGTTGGTCGCCCGAATTTTTGGGCACGTCGAGAAACCAGTTGCCGCTCGAAGGCATCGCCGCGGCCAAGATCTTCCTAGGGCCGTTTGTGATGA
>JAYTVG010000223.1:0-2150 GCA_043744135.1 Deltaproteobacteria bacterium
CGAGCCACTGCTTTTTTTGCGCGTCGGTGCCAGCGACGATGATGGGGACCTGCGCGAGCGTGTTGGCGGTCATTGCGGTGGCGATACCGGTACAACCCCAGCCTAGCTCTTCGTCCATCAGCACGCCGTCAAAGGTGCCAAGACCCAAGCCGCCGCAGCTTTCCGGGATGTGTGCGTTCATCAGCCCGAGCTCCCAGCCTTTTTTCATGATCGCATCGGGCCACTCGCCGGTCTCGTCGTGGTGCGAGGCCGCAGGGCGGATGACGGTGCGCGCGAAATCCTGCGCGAGCTTTTGCAAATCTTTTTGTTGTTGCGACAGCGAGAGGTCGACGGACATGGTGGAGCTCCTGGCGGACAAAGGGCGCAGCTCGCTGTTTGACCTAATCGACAGCGCGACGTCAACCGGCGCAGACGCGGCGCCCGGCTGCGCCGAGACAGGTGCGTGGGTAGCTGCCACAGCTGGCGTACACTGACGTCCAGGACACGCCGCGGGAGAACCTCAGATGAAACTGTTCGCAACCACGGCGGTCGCCGCCTCGGTCATGCTCGCGGCAACCGCCGCGTGCTTGAACGTCGAGATTCCAGCAGGCGCGCGCATCTCGTGCAGCAAAAACGCCGACTGCCCGGACGCGTTCGCGTGCCGCACCGAGGTCGGCTTGTGCGTGCGCAGCAAGTCGGATGACACGTCGGCACCGACGATCGCAAACGCGAGCGTCACACCGACCACCGCCGGGCTCGGTGCGCAAGTGGAGGTGCGCTTTACCGTGTCTGAGGCGTTGCTGGCAGCGCCGCAGGTCAGCTTGCACATCGGCGCCGACGTTCGTGCGTTGTCGATGCGCGCTGACGGCGACGCGTTCGTTGGCGCCTACCTCACGGCCGGTGACGAGGGCGCCGGTGACCACGACATCACAGCAACACTCGTCGACACCGCGGGTAACCTGGCAGCGAATGTCGTGGTCGGGCGCGTCACCTTTGACTTCACGCCTGCGACCATCACCTCCGTCGACATCGCGCCCACTGCCGCGCGCAGCGGCAGCACCGTGCGCGTCACCGTACGCACCGACGAACCAGCGACCGACGCGTCGGTGGTCACGCTCGGCGGTGCCGGGCGCCCGTTCACATTGCAGCCCATTGGCGCTGACCCGCTTCAGCGCGACTTCACGCTCGACGTGCGCGACACCGAGGAAGCCGAGGGCGACTACGCCATCGACGTGCGCATTTTTGACGCAGCCGCCAACCCGAGCGCGCAGCTGTTGGAAAATACCGTGCACGTCGACTTCACGTTGCCCGCCGTGCTGGACGCTCGCTTCGCGGCCGCGAACGTGGCGATAAACCAAATCGCGGCGCTGACACTGACGATGAGTGAGCCCGTCGTCGGCCTCGGGGTTGAGCTGTTTTTGGGTGATCTCGTGGTACCGCTGACGCTCGACTCGTCCTCGGGGACGACGTATTTCTTTCGCCACCAGGTCATTGGCGACGTTGACGGCACATACCACGTCCGCATGACGAGCGCCGTCGACGTGGCAGCAAACGCCATCGATGCGGCTGTCACGTTGACACCAACGGTGACCATCGATTCGACGCCGCCACTGCTTGAGACCTTTCTGGCACCGCCGCGCGTGGCCCGTGGCGCAGTGTTTTTTGGCGACATCGTTGCCAACGAGGTGCTGCAGTCTGCACCGACGTTGATCCTGCAAAACGGCTTCGACGTGCCGACGGTCATGACCGTGACCGGCTCTGGTCAAGTGTTTGCGTTTGAGGGCACAGCACCACTCGCCGGCGCCAACGGTTTTTATAGCTATGTCGTAGCGCTTGTCGATCTCGCGGGCAACGTCACCACCACGAGCCCTGGCGTCGTCGAGGTCGATAACGCGCCGCCTGGACTCGCGGGCTTCGACGTCGCACCGCCGGCGGCCAAGGCCGGCGACATCGTGCACGTTGTCGTCACCGCCACCGAGACGCTCGCTGCGGCCCCGGTGTTGAGCATCGCAAACGCCGCCACCACCCTCGTGTTAGCGGCCGACGACGCCACCGCGGGTCGAAACTCGTATACGTACCAGCTGCTCATCAGCCCGGCGGTGGCGTCAGGAACGTGGACGTTCGCGCCGTTTGACCTTGTTGACGAGGCCAACAACAGCGCCCACTTCGAC
>JAYTVG010000224.1:0-2142 GCA_043744135.1 Deltaproteobacteria bacterium
ATGATTCTGCGCTAACTCACGAAGTCTTGCAGCAGGCCGGCTCAGCGACAGCGTCGCTCAACTCACCACACCGTGCACAAAACCTCGCCGCCGACACGATCACGTCGCGCTTGTTGATCCGACATCACGCCGCGAGACGTCGACACGATCGCCATTCCGAGGCCGCCGCGAACGGTCGGCAAATCATCCGCTGACATGTAGCGACGCAGACCCGGACGCGAGATACGTTCGAGCCCTTCGATGACCGCCGTGTTGGCGTCGTCGTAACGCAGCGTCATCGAGATGACGTTGTGACCGTCGGTTTGCGTTTGTTGCACTTCCGTCAAATAGCCCTCCTCCTTGAGGATGGTCGCAAGACGAAACTTCAGTTTTGACGCAGGGCAGTTCACGGTGCGGTGGCGCGCCATGATGCCGTTGCGAAGACGAGAGAGAAAGTCAGCAATAGGATCAGTCATGGTTGTGTCCTACTTACGAAACGGCATGCCGAGGTGGGTGAGGAGTGACTTCGCTTGTTCGTCGTTAGGCGCGTCGGTCACAAACGTGATGTTCATGCCGCGCAACTTGTCGACGCGATCGTAGTCAATCTCGGTGAAGATGATCTGCTCTTTGAGGCCCAGCGAGTAGCTGCCGCGACCGTCGAGCTTGGTGGCGACGCCACGAAAGTCACGGACGCGCGGCAGTGCCACGTTCACGAGACGGTCCAAAAATTCCCACATCCGCTCGCGGCGCAGTGTGACCATGCAGCCGATCGGCATGCCTTCGCGAAGCTTGTACGTCGCAATCGACTTCTTTGCTTTGGTAAGCACAGGGCGCTGACCAGCGATCTTCGCAAGATCCGCGAGGGCGCCCTCGAGGATTTTGGGGTCCGCAACAGCGGCTCCCAAACCCATGTTGAGCACGATCTTCTTCAAGCGCGGGACCTGCATCGGGTTCGTCAGCTTGAACTCTTTTTGCAGAGCTCCGACGATCTCCTTTGCATAAAAATTGCGCAGACGCGGCGGCTTGCCCTTGTTCTTTTTGAGATCGTCAGCAGTCGCGATTGCGAAGCCGATGTCGCCAGCGCCTTTTTTGCGCTTCCCTTCGCCCTTCGCCTTGGCTTCTTTCACCTTGGCGGCCAGCGCAGGATCTTGCGCCTTCTTTTCCGGTTTAGGGGCGTCGCCGCCCTCGTCTTTCTTCGTTGCCATGCTTGACCTCAATACTCACAAAGCGAAAAAAATATGTTCACGTCTTGGTGAACTGCATCCATCAATGCGTTCGCTGTAAACAGCGAACTCAACAACATGTTCATCTCGCGAGATGACACCGCAGAAATCTAGACCTTCTCGGCCTTGACCTTTTTCCCGCGCGCGACGCGCTCTTTGGTCGTGCCGTCGGCAGAAAACGTCGCGCCCGTACGCACGGGCCGACCCAGCTTCTCTGACATCAACATGACGTTTGAGATCGCGATGCTGCCCGCACCCTCGATAATCCCGCCCTCAGGGTGCTTGGGATTTTTTTGTGGCTTGATGTGACGCTTGATGATGTTGACGCCTTCGACGCGCACGCGCCATTTCTCGCCGTCTTTGAGGACCTCCAACACCTTGCCGGTCTTGCCGCGGATCTGTGCGTCACCTGAGATGACTTTGACGACGTCGCCTTTTTTGATCTTGGTGTTCACAGGACCTCCGGTGCCAGCGAAACGATCTTCATGAATTTCTTACCGCGCAGCTCGCGTGCGACGGGCCCGAAGATGCGGGTGCCGACCGGCTCGTTGTCTTTGTTGATGAGCACAGCGCCGTTTTTGTCGAAGCGGATGTAGCTACCGTCGGGACGATTCACTTCTTTGGCGGTGCGGACCACCACGCAGCGAACCACCTCACCCTTTTTAACTTTGGATGTGGGCGCACACTCGCGCACGCAGCACACGATGACATCGCCGATGGACGCATAGCGGCGCTTCGAACCGCCGATGACCTTGATGCACATGACGCTGCGGGCGCCACTGTTGTCCGCGACATCGAGGACCGTTTGGGTCTGAATCATTGTTGCCTCGAGAAAATCAGGTACAAAAACTTCGACGACGAAAGTGAATCACATGAATCAAGCCAATGTTTGCACGCGATGCTCACTGCAGACGCGTCGCAAACCTTGGCCCGAGGTTGT
>JAYTVG010000225.1:0-2140 GCA_043744135.1 Deltaproteobacteria bacterium
TGTTTGACCGCGGCCTTGACGGATTCGCACAAAACAAGGGGCCGCTGTTGATGCGGATGCTGCAGTTTTTGGCGGCGTCGACGCAGGTCGTGTGCATCAGCGACAAAGCGTGGTTGCAACCATGAAGCGCAAAGCGGCGCGCATGCAGCCGCCGCTGCCTTGGCTTGAGGTCGTGATCGATCCAGCGCACCAACTGCAAGCATCGCTGCTTGGTGCTGCCGTCGCCGGGCTTGACGAGGCGGGCCGCGGTCCACTCGCAGGTCCGGTGGTGGCGGCGTGCGTGGTGTTGCCCGATTGTCTCCCCGACAGTCTGCGCGCACTCAACGACAGCAAGCAGCTCACCCACAACCAACGCGACGCGCTGTATGCGCTTGTCGTCACGCACGCCCGCGCGTTTGGTATCGCATTTGTCGAGGCTGAGCGCATCGATGCCGTCAACATCTTGCAAGCGAGCTTGGCGGCAATGGCGGAAGCGTTCGAGTCATGCGAGCGCGCGCTGGGCGTGCAAGTCGCGGGCGCCATCATCGACGGCAACATGAAAGCGCCGCTGCCCGCGCGCGTGCAGCAACGCCCGGTGATCGGCGGCGATGGCCTGAGCCGCTGCGTGATGGCGGCATCGGTGTTGGCGAAGGTGGCGCGCGATCGACGCATGGTGCTGGAGCACGCGCGCTTTCCTCAGTACGGCTTCAACGCGCACAAGGGCTACGGCACGCCACAGCACCTGCGCGCTCTCAAGGCACACGGGCCGTGCGCGCTGCATCGCGCGTCTTTTGCGCCGGTGCGCGAGGCCACCCGTGCGCAGTGAAGCCGCCGTGCACACGACCGCACGCGGCCGCGCTGCCGAACAGCGCGCAGTGTTACATATGGTCGCGGCCGGCTATCGCGTGTGCGGCACCAACATCAGGATCGGCATGAGTGAACTAGATGTGGTGGCGTACGACGGCGATATCTTGTGTTTCGTCGAGGTGCGCGCGCGCCGTGTCTTGAGTGACGCGCTGTTGTCGGTGTCCAAAAGCAAGCAGCAGCACCTCATCACCGCAGCCAAACGCTATTTGCTCAAACACCATGCGACGCAAACGCTGCCGCGCTGCCGTTTTGATGTGGTGGCGGTGAGTGCAGAGCAAATCGTCGTCGTGAAGGATGCGTTTCAGGTGGGCACATGATTGCAGCGGCGAGCAAAAGCGGCGCATTTTTCGTGGTGGGTACACCGATCGGCAACCTGTCGGACCTGTCATCGCGCGCTGAGCACACGCTGCGCAGTTGCGATCTCGTGCTCGCGGAAGACACGCGCTACTCGCGCGCCTTGCTCGATCGCGTGGGCTTTCGCGGCACGCTGTTGTCGTGTCACGCGCACAACGAGACCGAACGCGTTAACGACGTCATCTCGCGGTTGCGCGACGGACAAACCATCGCGATCATCTCTGATGCAGGGGCGCCCGCCATCTCAGATCCCGGCGGTCATCTCGTCATGGCGCTCGCGCAGCAACAGTGCAGGGTGCAGGTGATTCCCGGACCATCGGCACCGATCGCGGCGTTGATGGGCGCGGGGCTCGATGCGAGCCGGTTCGCATTTTTGGGGTTTTTACCGCGTAAAGGTGGTGAGCGCGAGCGCATCGTCACCGACGCCGCGCGCGCCGGCTTGGCGCTTGTGGTGTTCGAAGCTGCGTCGCGCGTGACCCACACCCTCGACGACCTCTTTGGCTGGCTCGGCGCGCGGCGCGTCACCGTGGCGCGTGAACTGACAAAAATGCACGAGACGTTTCACCGCGGCCTGTTGGGCGCTGCACTTGAGCCCGCGTTTATCGACAAAGGCGAGGTCGTGATTGTGGTTGAGGCCGGCGACCTCAACACCGTTGCAATCGACGTCGCCACTGTGGCCGCTGACGCGTCGCTGTTGCCGAAACAACGCGCCAAACAGCTAGCCAAGGCGCTTGGCATCTCGGTACGCGACGCCTACGCGCAGATGATCGCACCCGCGCCCACCACCCCCGCACAACCCCACGTCGCTTCAGCCACGACCGCGGCGACGCCGGCGCCTTTGCAACGCGCGCTGCACCACCTCGCGCTCGCGGCGCACGCGATGGTTGAAGCTGAACTTGAAGCGGGCCATGCACCGCTGCTGCCCACGACTGTCGCAAGT
>JAYTVG010000226.1:0-2139 GCA_043744135.1 Deltaproteobacteria bacterium
CGATTGGCCACTGCACAAGCGGGCTCATGGCGTCGCGGGCGAGCGCCGAGCCAGGCAGGCGTTGCTCAGCGTGCGCTGCTGAGAACCGTGAAAAGCCCACGCCGAACAGCCCCGTGTGCCGAAGGAGGCGCGTGCTGGTTTGCCACACCGCGACGCGGGCATCGAGCTGAGCCAGCAACATCGCGCGTTGCACCGCCAGCACCACCACCGCGGCAACGACGACGACCGGGCCGACGAAGCGCCAACCCTGCTCGCTGCGCCACCACCAGCACAACGCGACGCCACCGCACAACAGCGCGAGCGTCCCCGCAGCACTGCGCCCAAGCACAATGCCCACGACACAAAGCGCGCAACACAGCAGTGCGACGGCGCGTGCGCGTGCGGTCAACGGCTTCGCGTGCAAGACGTGCAGCGCAGCGAAGCCGCCGCACAAACACACGACTGCGAGATGCTCGGGGGTGAGCGCGAACCCGACGGGCAACGACATCGACACGCCATCCCAAAGCGCCATCAGCTGCTGCTGGGACACGACGTGGCGAATGCTGCCAAGCGCGTCCGGCGCCGTGAGCGGGCCGACAAACCAACGCGCGCCCACCGTGCCGATGGCCAGCGCCGCGTTGATGCCGCCGGCGGCAACGAGACCCCACACGAGAGCTCTTGTCGTGTGTCCGTTCGCCGCGCGCGCGATGCACAGTAAGCCAACCGGGCCGAGCAAAACCGGCACCGACAAAAAGCTCAGCCAGGATCCCACGACGTCACGCAGGACAGCACAGCGGCCAACACCCACAGCGATGCAGCAACGACAAAGCGCACGCGCAGTGACATGCCAAGTGCTAGCACCCAAACCGCGAGGGCGACGTGCGCGTCGACCGCGGCCGGCGGGTACGCTGGCAACACGCTGCGCAACACCAACAACCCAGCGAGCACAACCCCAGCGACGGCTTCGTTCACGGCGTGCTCGCGCCCGCGCTCGGTGTCGAGGTGCGCATCGGGCCGCACACGGTGGCGGTCCCTCCTGCGGCGATGGTGACGTCGACCTCAGCGGTTGGCGTCAGCGGCAGTCGCGTGGCCGTGTCGGTGGCGCGGGCGGGAAATTTCCAACGCGCGATCACGCCACACACGCACGTTTCGAGCTTTTTCGTGTCGCCGGCGGCGCTGTTGTCGTCGCTGTGACGATCGGTACAGCGCTTGAGGTCGATGCTGCGCGCGGAGGCGTATTGCTTCACGATGCCGACGTCGCCCACGCTGCCTTGCACCGCTTTGGCTTGTAAGTTGTCCTTGAGCGCCGCGCCGGGTTTGGGTTCCACACGCAACCGACTCTCGTCTAAAAAGCATCGGTGCGACGTGATGAGTGACTGCGCGCGCCCGCGCTCTTCGACGGAAGCATCGGCGCCCGCTGCCAAATCCAAGGAGCCCTGCGCGCTCAAACAGACGCGCTGTTTGAGGTCGGCGGGCATCGCGAGCGCCGCTTGGGCAGCGGCAAAGACTGCGCTTTGTGCGGGCACGTTGACGAGGCTGTCATAGGTGATCATGAGCGCCCGCGACAGGGCGCTGTGCGCGTCAAAGCGCGCGCGCGAAAAACCCGGCTGCGCCGACAACGGTTCAAAACTCCGCACGGCGTCTGCGGCCTTGAGCAGATCCGCCGCCAGTTGCGCGCGCGCAGTGATCTCTTTGGCAAGCACCGGTGCGGCTGCGCCCACGACGACCGTGGCGACGTTAGCCCGGCAGCGTAAGCCGATGAGGCCGGCCTCGAACAACGCTGTTTGGCACGGCTCGCTGCCATCAAGCTTGCTCGCGTCGCTGATCGCTGTGGCGCTCGCGGAGCGCGCGATCTTCATGAGCGCCGGGGGTTCGACCAAGATGCGCGCAGCGAGCACCGACGACGCCCACAACAGGCATGCCGTCAGCGCGACGCAGCGCCACCAAGCCTGTGCCGGCCGCCGCGGCAAGCTGCGTGAGACCGACACCGGGGCGACAAAGTGCGCTGCGAGCATCATGCAATCATTGTAGCGCACGTGAGCGGACGATTTCCCGCATGGCGCGATGTGACACCTCACCGGCGCTCACGGGCAACGAGCGGTCAAACTTGACCCCCCCCCGGGTGCCCCCTATTGTCTTCGCGACGTGGACGTCGACACG
>JAYTVG010000227.1:0-6906 GCA_043744135.1 Deltaproteobacteria bacterium
TGCTCGCGGCGCTGCTGGCGTTGGCCATCGCCGTCGCCATCTTAAAGGCCGCTATGGCGCTTGTGTGCGCGGTGGGCGCTTATATTTTGTTGGGTCTCGTCGAAGAGGTTGTGTTCTTTCGCCGTCGACGGGCCGCTGATGCGAACGATCGCGTCGCCTTGGCTGCTGCTGCTGCTGCGCCAACTGTCCAGCCGAGCGCGTGACACAATCGACGCTGCGGCATCCCATGATGTGTCTTGCGAAACGCGCGGCGAGGGGTTCACACATGCTCATCTGCACCATTGCCGGTCTGCTCACGTGCGTCGCGATGGAACCGTACTCGGCGCTCGTTCACCGCGTGCTGTGGCACGGGCCGCTGTGGTTCATCCACCGCACGCACCATCGCGATCGGATCGATGGCGCCGAGGTCGTCGCATCGGGCTGGGTGGTTAACGATCTCCTGTCGGCGTCGCACGCACCGCCGGCGATGGCGTTGATGGCGCTCGGCGTGTTCGGCGACGGCATCGCTGCGTGCTTGGCCCTTGGTGCCGCCCTCGGCATGATTGCGTACGGCGCGCTGTACGCGCTGTTTCACGACGGCATGGTGCATGGTCGTTTGCCGGTCGCCGCGCTGTCGCGTGTCGCGGCATTTTCAAAATTGAAGGCCGCGCACGTGCACCACCACCGCACCAATGCCGCGCCCTACGGTTTTTTTGCGTCGGCCTTGATGTTGCGCGTCGCGCGTGAGCGTGGATGAGCCGCGTACACCGCCCCGCTGCGCCATCGCCCTTGGTTGGCACCACGCGCGTCGTGACGCTGGTGCGCATGGTGCCCGGTGGCGTTGCGCTGGCTTCGGACGATGACGGCATCACCTTTGTGCGGGGCGCGCTGCCCGGCGAGCGCGCGCGCGTGCGCATCGATCGCGTGCACAAACAGGTTCGGCACGCCACCGTGATCGAGGTGATTGAGCCGTCTGCTGATCGCGCAAAGCCAGACTGCGCACTGCACCCCCGCTGTGGCGGCTGCGACTTCCTCGACGCCACTGCTGCTGCGCAAGCGCGCTACAAGCACACGATGGTGGTCGATGCATTGGTACGCATCGCGCGCATTGACGCGACGACGGTCGCGCGGGTGGTGCGGCCCATCGCGGCGCCGCAACGTATCGATCGCACTGACACGGGCCGTCGGCGTGCGCGCTTCATCTCCGACGCCCGTGGGACGCTGACGTTTTCGCTGCGGGGCGCGCATCAACGTGTCGCGGTCAGTGCGTGCGTCGCGTTACACCCTGCGCTTGATGCTGCTGTCGCGCGCGTCAACGCTTGCGGTGTTGACGCAGGAGTGCAGCTGCGCCTCGCTACCGACGATCGCGGACACGTCAGCGCCGCTACCGCTAGCACCACCGCCGCCGAGCGCCTGATGAACGCCGGCGCGGTCTCCGGCGTGTGTGTGCTGCAGGGTGACGACGTCGTTTCAACGCTCGGCGACGTGGTGTTGCGCGGCGAAGTCGCGTGCGAAACGCCACATTACAGCTTTGAAAGCGACGCTGCGGTGTTTACTCAAGCGTGCCGATTTGGCGGCCGCGAGATCTTGCGGCATGTCGTTGACGCTGTCGCCCCGTCGCCCGGACGATCCGTGCTCGAGTTGTTCGCGGGGTCTGGCCACTTGACGCTGCCGTTGGCGTTGGCTGGGTGCCTCGTGCACGCCGTCGAGGGCAGCGCTCGCGCGTCAATGTACCTCGACAAAAACCTCGCGCGCACACAACATCAGGTCAGCACTGAGCGAGCGTTTATCGACGGCGCGTTGGTGTTGCCTCCGCACGACGTCATGGTGGTCGACCCGCCGCGCGTGGGGGTACCGGATTTCGCGCGCATCCTGCACAACAGCTCCGCGCGCAAGCTTGTCATGGTGTCGTGCGATCTCGCGACCGGCGCGCGCGACATCGCCTTGGCAGTCCGTGCAGGTTTTACCCTGTCGCGGGTGCAACCGATCGATGCGTTCGCGCGCACCTCTCACGTTGAAACCGTCGCGTTGTTACAGCGCGGACAGACGATCGACTCGGGAGGTGTTTGATGGATTTTGTCAGCGTGCAGTGTCCGTATTGCTTTGAGATGGTGGAGATGGACCTCGACCCTGAGACCGTCGGCCACTTCGTGCAAGACTGCGAAGTGTGTTGCCATCCGTGGAGCGTTCACGTGCAACGTGACGCTGACGGCGCTGCGTCTGTCACCGTCGATCGGTCGCAGTGATGCAGACCTTTGAACGCACCAGTGAGTTTGATGCCCCCGTTTCAGCGCTGCGCGCGCTGCACGATCGACCGCTCGCCTTTGAGCGCATGCAACCTCCGTGGGACGCGCTAACGCCAAGCGCACCGACGACGGCATTGCGCGCCGGCGACGAGCTGTCGTTTGCCACCAACTTCGGCCCGATACCGTTGTCGTGGCGTGCGAAGATCGTCTCGAAGGGCGATGACGGTTTTGTCGACGAACAGCTCACGGGCCCGTTTGCGTCGTGGCGTCACACGCACATCTTCGAGTCGTTGGGCGCCACGCGATGCCGGCTCACCGACCGCATCGAATACGCCTTGCCGCGGGTGCCGCTCGCCAACGCCATCGCCGGCGAAACGGTGCGGCAGCGATTGGCGAGGACGTTTCGATTTCGCCACGCCACCGTCGGCCACGACCTCGCGCTCGGCATCGCACTCGATGCGCAGCCGCACACGGTACTCGTCACCGGCGCGTCGGGGCTTATCGGCTCGCAAGTGCTCCCGCTGTTGTCGACGATGGGGCACCGGGTGGTGCGCGCGGTGCGGCGCGCGGCCCGCGGCGATGACGAAGCGACTTGGGATGTCGCGTCGGGTGCTGTGACGCTCGCGCCTGGCACGCGCATCGACGCGGTGCTTCACCTCGCTGGCGAAAATATCGCAGGTGCGCGGCTGACACCGGCACAGCGCGCGCGGGTCCGGGACAGTCGCATCGGTGCGACGCAACGCTTGATCGTCGGCCTGGTGCCGCACGCCCCTCGCACGTTCGTGTGTGCGAGCGCGGTCGGCTTTTACGGCGACGGGGGCGACGCATCACTCAGTGAAAGCGCGCCGCAGGGCGCGGGCTTTTTGGCGGAGGTGAGCGGCGAATGGGAAGCGGCGGCGCACACCGCTTCCGCGCACGGCATGCGCGTGGTGTGTGCGCGCATTGGCATCGTGTTGTCGCCGCAAGGTGGCGCGCTCGCGAAGGTGCTGCCGGTGTTCGCTGCTGGTGCGGGTGGCGTGCTCGCCGACGGCGCGTTTTACCAGCCGCATGTCAGCGTCGATGACGTCGGTGGCATGCTGGTGCGGATGTTGTTGGACGCGCGAGCAAGCGGCGCCGTCAACGCGGTTTCATGCGAGGCCGTCACCAACCGTGAGTTCACACGTGTGCTCGGTGCTGTGCTCAAGCGGCCGACCATGATCCCGGTGCCGCGCGCGCTGTTGCGCTTAGCGCTCGGCGCCATCGTCGATGAGGGCTTGCTCGCGTCGGCGCGCGTGCAGCCGACGGCGCTCGCGGCGCTCGGGCACACGTTTCGACACAAGACCACTGCGGACGCGCTCGCGCATGTCCTCGGCCTCGATCCGCTCCCATAAGGTGGTCGGCGACGGCGTTACTCGCCGATGCGCACCAGCGTCAGCAGCGGTTCGTCGCCCGTGCGATCCGTCAAGTTCACCTCGCACTCAACCATCCAATCGTTGTCACCGACGTCGTCCACCAACACTTGGCGCGCGCGATAGACATGCGGGCTGACAACGTCGAGCTGGGTAAATTCAGGCAACCGCGAGCGCGGCCCAACATCGACATCAGCGTGCGCAGCGAAAAACGCCTCCATCTGCACCTTGAGCTGTGTGGGCGTCACGTCGACCGCGCTGGGTGCGCCGCGCAAATGCGCGATCGCCTCGTCGTAGTCGCCCGCACCAAGCGCCTTCACGAGCGCGTGCAGGGCAGCGCGGACACGGCGACTAAACGCTTTGGGGTCGGCGTCAAGTTGCGGTGGCGCGAGCGGTGCGAGCAGCGGCTGGTCGGCGCGCACGGTCGGCGACAACAGCGACTCCCACTCCTGCACCAGCGACGCGTCGATGCGGCCGATGAGCGTACGGAAATACGCCTGCACGTCTAACACGCGCTCGTCTTTGCGGGCGTCCGGCACGGTTTGCACGAGCGTTTTGTAAAAATCGGTCAGCGACCGCAACAACAACCCCTCGCTGCGCTCCAAGCCGTACTCCTTGATGTACTCGGGGAACGATGCGTAGCGCTCGAGCACATCGCGCGCGATTGACTTCGGACGGATGTTGTCGCCCACCCACGGATGCTTGCGCTTGAAGTCGTTGAAGGTGCTGTAGATGAAGTCTTCGTGCGGCTTGGGCCACGTGACTTCATCGAGCTTCTCTTTGAGTTCCTCGTATTCGACGCCTTGGGCCTTGAGCTCGTGGTAGGCGGCGTCGCGCGCTTTGTCCTGCTGGCGCTGCAAAATCGCCTTGGGGTTTTCAAGCACGCTTTCGACCAACGTGACGACGTCGAGCGCGTAGTTTTCCGATGCGGGATCCACCAGAGCCAAAGTATCGACTAAGTACAACGACAGCGCTTGGTGCAGCGAGAAGTCGGTTTGCAGCTCCGCGGCGACGCGGACGGTGGCGTGGTCCACGGTCACCAAGCCCGCCTCCACCAGGGACTGAAACAGCACACGCGCGCGCGCCAGGTGCTTGCGCTTTTTTTCGTCGGTATCGTGCGAGAGCAACACCAACTGCACGACGCGACGGTAGCCACCGTCGACGTTGGTGTTTTGCAGACACTGCATCATCAGGCCGTGGGTGACCTCGAAGCGCGACACCAACGCCTCCGGCGGCTTTTCGATCAAGCGCTCGAAGGTGTTTTTGTCCCAGCCCACAAAGCCAGCTTCCGTTTGCTTCTTGCTCGGCTTTTTCTTGGTTTCGCCGGTGATAAAGCGCGCCTCTGCGCGCTTGTTGTCGATGATGTGCTCGGGTGCTTGCGCGACCACGCTGCCTTGCGTGTCAAAACCCATCCGCCCGGCGCGGCCGGCGATCTGCTTGAAGTCGCGCGCGGACAAGATCGCGGTCTTCTCACCGTCATACTTCGCGAGCTTCGTGAACAGCACTGTGCGGATGGGGATGTTGACGCCGACGCCGAGTGTGTCGGTGCCGCAGATGATCTTGAGCTTGCCTTGCTGCGCGAGCTTTTCGACGAGCAAGCGGTAGCGCGGCAACAAGCCCGCGTGATGGATGCCGATGCCGTGCCGCAAGAGCTTTTGCACCTCTTTGCCGTAGGGGCTGTCAAAGCGCACGCCCTTGAGTTCCGCTGCGATGGCGTCTTTGAGTTCCTTGCTCGCCACGTTCACAGAGGTGAGCGATTGCGCGTGTTCGGCCGCGTCACGCTGCGTGAAGTGCACGACGTACACTGGCGTGCGGCCAAATTGCACGAGCTCGGCGAGCGTTTCATGCAACGGGATCTCTTGGTATGTGAAATCGAGCGGCACCGGCCGCTGGGTCGACGTCACGTGCACGACCGCGCGCCCGCTGCGCTTGTGCAGCGCATCGCTGATGTGCGTCATGTCGCCGAGGGTGGCGCTCATCAACAAAAACTGCGCGTGCGGCATCGCCAACAACGGCAGCTGCCACGCCACGCCGCGCTCCTTGTCGCCGTAGTAGTGAAATTCATCCATCACCACCGATGAGATGCGCGCGCTGTCGACGCCGGCCAAACTCAGGTTCGCCAAGATCTCAGCGGTGCAGCACAGGATTGGCGCGTCGCGGTTAATGGTCGCGTCGCCGGTCATCATGCCGACGTAGGGCGCGCCAAAGTCTGCGCACAGCGAGAAAAACTTCTCCGACACGAGGGCTTTGATGGGTGCGGTGTAGACGCTGACCGTGCCCTCGCTCATGGCTTTGAAGTGCAAGCCCAGCGCCACCAGCGATTTGCCCGAGCCCGTCGGCGTCGACAAGACCACGTGCTTGTGCTCGAGCAGCTCAAGTAACGCTTCCTCTTGCGCGGGGTACAACGACAACCCCTTGTCCTTCACCACATCTAAAAATGCGTTGAGGATGACGTCGCCGTCGCGTGTGCCCGCGGGCGGCACATGATGCAAAATGCTCACGGGCCGGCCGCGGGCGACGTGCTGCCCAAGTCGCGGTTGATCGTCGCCACCAGCGCGGCGTTGTGACGCTCAATCGCGGCTCTGCCCTGTGCTTCAGACAGCGTGTGCGCCGACTCGGGGGCGTCTTCAAAGCGCAGGGCGTTGTAGGCCTCGTATGCGCCCCATGCACCAAAGCCGACGCCGACGATGGCGGAGCCAAGTGCGAGATCGACGCCGAGCTTGAAAGAAGGCTCAATGACACTTGGCTGGTTGAGCACCGCTAAGCCGACGGGATACGTCAACACCACCGAGGTCACGGCGACCGCTAGCCCGACGACACCCACGCCCAAGAGCGCTGCCGGCAGCACGATGCCGCGCGGATTGCGGTTGACGAGGGATGCGTCGAGGTCTTGCTGGCCGGTGACGTCGCGGTAGTCGCGCAGGAAGGCATTTTCCGTGACCGGCGAGTTCTTTTGGCAAAAAAACCATTGCGCCGCGTTTGAGCCCACGCACTGCGCGTATTTGCGGGCCTCAAAGACGTCGAAGCCGCGAGCCCCCATCGCGATCGATGACGCCGTCGTCATCGCCATCGCCGGCGCACCCACCATGTGTTGCGCGTTGACGTCGAACACGGGTGCAATCAGCTGGTCGACTGCGGGCCCGATCAGACCCGGGAGTTGGCTGACATCGCGCGCTTCGATGGGTCGGCGCGAGACCGCGGCGGCTTTCGAGGCGTCGTAGACGTTGAGCGTCACAACCAGCGTCGAGCCAAGCTTTCCCGCCTGCCCGTAGATGATGACCTGCGCACCGAGC
>JAYTVG010000228.1:0-6897 GCA_043744135.1 Deltaproteobacteria bacterium
TGAAGTAGTGTGAGCCGAAGTCGCCGCGGTAGGAGCGAAACAGCAACCACCCCAGCACCACAATGCCGAGCACGACGTGGATGGCGTGCAGACCCGTCATCAAGAAGTACAGCCCGAAAAAGATGTGCGCTTCGTCGGCGTTGGCGACGTCGGCCGTGAAGTAGTAGCCAGGCAAGGTTCCTTCGTGGAACTTGTGCGGCCACTCAAACACCCACTTGAAGAACAAAAACGCCACCGCGCACACGATGGTGATGATGAGGTTCATGCGCACGCCCTTGTGGTCGTTGACCTGCGCCGAACGGATCGCCATCGCGACGGTTAACGACGACACCAACAACACGGTCGTGTTGAGTGCGCCGAGCTGCCAATTGAGCAGGTGGTGGCCATCGCTATAGGCCTGCGGATGGAAGTGCCGAAAGATCACGTACGCGCAAAACAGCCCGCCAAACAGCAGGATTTCGGTGGCGAGAAACAGCCACATGCCCAACTTGCCGGCGTCCAACTGCTGGTTGGGCGTCGAGAAGTGGTGCTGCAGCGGGAACTTCGCCTGATGCTCGATGTGTTGATGTGCCATGGCGTGTCCTCGTTACTCGAAGTCGTACGGACCCTTGTCAACGACAGGGGTCTCATGAAAGTTGTGCTCGATGGGCGGAGATTGCAGCGTGTGCGTCCACTCAAGCGTCATCGCACCCCAGGGATTCGCGGGAGCCTTCTTGCCCCACTTCAACGACGACAACAGGCAAAACGCGGAGAGAAACAGACCGCTGGCGAGGATGTACGCGCCGATGGTCGACACCTGGTGCCAGCTTTGAAACTCCGCAAGGTAGTTATAGTACCGCCGTGGCATACCACGCGAGCCAATGAAGAACTGCGTGAAAAACGTCAAATTGAAGCCAACAAAGATAATCCCAGCGGCAATGCGTCCGATGGTTTCGTTGTACATTTTACCCGTCATCTTGGGCCACCAGTAGTACAGGCCGCCGAAGAACGCGATGATGGTTCCGCCCATCATGACGTAGTGAAAGTGCGCGACCACAAAATATGTGTCGTGCAAGTGCACGTCGACGGAGAGCGTCCCCAAAAAGATACCGGTGAGACCGCCGATGGTGAACAAAAAGATGAACTCGATGGCATAAATCATCGGGGTCTTAAACGAGATCGACCCCTGGTACATGGTGGCGAGCCAGTTAAAGACTTTCACGCCTGACGGAATCGCGACCAAAAACGTCAGGAACGAAAACACCATGCTCGACAGCTCCGACTGACCCGAAAGGAACATGTGGTGGCCCCACACGATAAACGAGATGAGCGCGATGGCGAGCGAGCTAAACGCCACGAACCGATAGCCGAACAGACGCTTGTGCGTGAACGCGGCGATCAGGTCCGAGATGATCGCCATGCCCGGCAAAATCATGATGTACACGGCGGGGTGCGAGTAGAACCAAAAGAAGTGTTGAAACAGCACTGGGTCGCCGCCGAGCGCGGGATCGAAGATGCCGACGCGCAAAGTGCGCTCCATGATCAACAACAGCAAGGTAATCGCGAGGACTGGCGTCGCCATCACCTGCAGGATCGACGTCGCGTAGATGCCCCACAAAAACAGCGGCATGCGAAAAAACGTCATACCGGGGGGACGCAGCTTGTGCATCGTCACGATGAAGTTCATGCCCGTGAAGATCGAGCTGAAGCCGAGCACGAACACGGCGCCGACCATGGTGGATACTTGCGTGGTCGCAGTCGACGAGTAGGGCGTGTAAAACGTCCACCCCGTGTCGACGCCGCCGCCGATGATAGCCCACAGCGCCATGACCGCACCGCACACGTAGATGTAAAAGCTCATCAAGTTGAGTTTGGGGAACGCCACATCTTTCGCACCGAGTTGCAGTGGCAACACAAAGTTGCCCATCGCCGCAGGAATCGCGGGGATGATGACCAAAAACACCATGATGGCGCCGTGCAATGTGAACAGCTGATTGTACGTGTTGGCGTCGACGATGGTGCGGGTCGGCGTCAGCAGTTCCGTGCGCAACGCGAGCGCGAACATGCCACCGACAAAAAAGAAGAAGCAAACGCTGCCCAAATACATCAAGCCAAGGCGTTTGTGGTCCACGGTCAACAGCCACGACATGATGCCGCGCTTGCTGACCAGGTAGCTTGGCTCGTCGACGTACGCGCCGGCAGCAGCGGTGGCCGATGCGGAAGGTGTGGTTGCGGTGCTCATGGCGTGGCCTGCAGGGTCTTGAGGAACAAAATGATGGAGTCGATCTCTTTCGGCGACAGATTTTGCGGCGGCATTGCCGGTGGGTAGCCGCTGACGACTTTCGCGGTCGGGTTTAAGATCGACTCGCGGATGTAGTTGTCGTCGACCTGGACTTCGCCTTTGTCGGTGCTTTCCTTCCTCCCGTACAGTCCCTTAAACGACGGCCCGATGATTTTGCTGCCGTCGACGCTGTGGCACGCCAAGCAGCCCTTGGACGCGTACAAGGCCTTGCCTTGGTCTGCGCTGACGACGTCGCCTTTGTCTTTCACGCTGTTTAACCAAGCGAGGTATTCGGGCTCCTCGACGATCTTGATCTTGCCCAACATATTGGAGTGGTCTTGACCGCAGTACTCAGTGCACAGCAGCGGAAACTCGCCCGTCCTGGTCGCCTCAAACCACAGCGTCGTATACCGCCCGGGAACCGCGTCCATCTTGATGCGGAAGTTCGGCACGTAAAAACTGTGCAGCACATCAACGCCGGTGAGCACGATCTTGACTGGCTTATGCACCGGGAACACGAACTCAGCGCCCGGGCCACCGACCACGAGCCGCTCGTTTTCTTTGTACGGATACTGCATCGACCAAAACCACTTTTGCCCGGTGACGCGAACTTCCATCGCGTTTGACGGCGCGATGTACAGGTCCAAAAAGCCACGGAAGCCGATGACAAACACCCAAAAGAAAAACAGCAGCGGCAACACCGACCAGAGAATTTCGATCAGCTGGTTGTGGTCGTTTTGGCTCTCGGCCTTTTGACCCTCGTTTTTGCGGCGGTAACGCCACATAAACCAACCCATCGCTCCCATCATGGCGATGAACACGGCGATGCACACCCAGTAGATGACCCAGTACGCAAAGTCGACGTCAGCCGCCATGGTGCTGGTGCCCTCAGGCATCCAGACACCATCGAGCGGAAGGTGCATGCTTTGCAGTTTCGCCGCGGTTTCTTCATTCATGGCAACTCCGACACGTTTGCGTCGCGCTTTTTGTCGCGGCGCCAAAACACAAAGAGCAGACCACCCACGCACGCGACCGTGAACAAGGCCGCGAGACGCATGATGCCCCACACGTACACTGAATATTTTCCATCCGCACCGAACATGAAGCACGTCAGCAACAGCTGCTCGCCCACTGAGCCGACCTTGCCCTCACCTGCCTCGATCGCCGCCAGCTTCACGTCACGGCCCGAAAACGTCAGCCCCCACAACGTGCGCGACAACACCCGGTCCTTCGTGAGGAAAAACAGCCCCGCCGCATGCGCGTAGTTGTCGGTTTTGGCGTCGTAGCTATAGCCAAAACCGAGGGTCTCAGCGAGCAGGCGCGCTTGCGGTGCCTCGTCCGCGGGCGATCCCGTGGGCCCAGGCTTCGACGTCAAAAAACGCCAGGTCGCCACCGGCAACGGCGCACCAATGCGGTCGGTCATGGTCTTTAAGTACAAGTCGCGCTTCTTGCTCGCGATTGCTGGCGTGTCTTTGGGATTGAAGCTGACGCTGACGATGTCGAAATCCTCGCCGGGTTTCATCGCCGACTGCACGACGCCGTCGAGCGCCGCGTTCAGCACGAGCGAGCACAGCATCGGGCATTCGTAGTAGCCCAACGTGAGCAGCACGGGCCTGCCGCGAAACAGCGATCCGAGCGTGACGTCGTGGCCGTCCTCGTCAACGAACGACAGGTCCGCTGCGACAGTGGCACCGAGCTTCGGCACGATTTGCGCGCCGACGAGCTCTTTGCGCTCGCTCATGTTTTGCACGCCCATCGCAGGCGGTGCGAAGGCCGAGTTGAACTCCTCCGCGCGCACGGATGCCGCCCCACACATCGCTGATGCGATGCATGCGAGTTGCGCGCGGGCGAGGAGAGACGACGTCACTGAGTTTTGCCCTTGTGCGCTGCTTGTTCAGCTGTGATGGCCTGCATCGCGGAAGGCACCGGAGCCAACTTGCCTTGCGCTGCGGAACGACCTTCTTGCATGACCGGGTTTGGCACAACCTTGCGCGCGATCGCCATGTCCGTTTCGTAGCGGAAGTAGACAAACAATCCGAAGACGCAGCCGAAAAACAATGCCGTCAGCGTCACAAAATAGATGCCGATGGTGGTCATCTGTTTCGACTGCACGTCGGGCTCGTAGCCAAACTCTGTGTTGTGTGCGTGTTGCATAACAGCCCCTAATAGTTTTCGTGCGCCATCGACTCAGCGAGCCGAGGGTCGCCAATGCAGACGACTTTGTTGCGATTCAACATGAACGAGTACGCGGCGAAGAAAACACCCATGACTCCCAGCATCGCGGTGACATCGATGAAGCTCGGTGCAAAATGTGGCTCGGCACCGTGCTCGACTGCGTTTGGCATGACGATCCAGTACAGGTCGATGGCGTGAACGATCAGGATGTAAACGGCACCACATGCGAGTGCCATGCGGCTCCGCTTGACGTGGCGCGACAGCAAATACAAAAACGGCACGAAGAAGTGGATGACCGGCAACGCGTAGCTGACGTTCGCCCAACCGCCCTCGACGCGCGCCATCCACCATTCGGTCTCCTCGGGCATGTTCGCGTACCACTGCAACATGAACTGCGAAAACGCGATGTAGCCCCAAAATACCGTGTGGCCGAACATGAACTTGCCGAGGTCGTGGAAGTGTTCTGTGGTGACAGCAGTCTTCAGCACGCCGGCATTTTGCAGCGCCATCGTCACCAAGATCGTGAAAGCGTAAAACGCGATCATCGCGCCCGCGAAGTAATACACGCCCCACATCGTTGAATACCAATGCGGCGTCAGCGACTTCAGCCAGTCCACTGCTTGCAGCGTGAGCGTGAGCACGAACAAAAACAGCCCCGCCGTCGCGATGCCCCACATCGACTTGGTCAGCGCTTCACGCTCGGGCGAACCGTCGACGGTCACGTCTTGTTTGGTGGAGCGCGTGTACAGCAAAAATGCCAGCGCGGTCCAAATGACGAAGTACGCAGCGGCGCGTACAAGAAACATCCCCTCGTCCAAAAACCAGCGCTTACGCTCAAGCACGACGTCGGTTTCGTGAGTCCACGGGAACAGCACGTGCATCCCAAGCGCAACGATCGGCACGAAGAGCAGCGCGAACACCGGCAAGGTTGCCATGCTGGTTTCCGCAACGCGCCGCACCACCGTCGACCAACCGGCGCGCACCACGTGCTGAATGAGCGTAAACGCCAGGCCGCCCAGTGCGAGGCTCCGCGCATATTCGTAGCCCCACAGGTACGCGAACATCGCGCGGGTTTTTTCCCCCTGAAAGAACATCGCGAAGGTGATGCCGAGGCCAACGACGCCGATCGCGAGCGCGATATACGGCATCTTCGACCACAGGCTGGTCTTGGGGATCGAAATGTCTGTCGGCTTATGGAACTGGTGTTTCATACGTCCTCAGCGTCCCACAATCTGAAATTCAACACGGCGGTTGGTGGCGCGGCCCGCGTCGGTGGCGTTGTCGGCGATGGGCTTTTGGTCGCCGTAACCTGCCGCTGTTAAACGCGCGGCGTCGATGGTGTGCGACACGAGGTACGCTTTGACGGCGTCAGCGCGCGCTTGCGACAGCGCCAGGTTTTTTGCGGCATCGCCCCGCTTGTCGGTGTGGCCGGCGATGGCGAGCTTTTTAATCTCGGCATGATCGCTCAACACAGCGACGACGTTGTCGAGCAATGCGTTTGAGCGCGCGTCGATGTTGGCGGAGCCGGTCACGAAGTACACGGGAACGGCAATATCGATCTTGTCGTCGGTGATGGAGACCAACTGCTTGGCCGCACAGCCACGGTTTTCAAGCGTGCCAACGACCTTGGGGCAGTTGTCTTTGGCGTCCGGTACGCCGTCGCCGTCGCCGTCAGCGGCAGCGACCGACAACGTCACTTTCGGGTCTTGCGATTTTTGCAGCGCGCGCACGTAGTACACGATGTTCCAGCGGTCGATCGTGGTGATTTGCGCGGCGTAGCTCGGCATGTTGCCGTTGTTCACGCCGTTGTGAATCGCGGCGTAGATGCCACCCACCGGCATGTCCTTCAAGCGCTGGTCGTGAAAACTCGGCGGCTTGATGGTGAGCTTGGACGCGACCGTCCCCATGCCGTCGCCAGCGCCGCCGTGGCATGGCGCGCAGTAGATGTTGAAGCGCTCTTGACCACGCGCCATTTGAGCTGGCGATCCTTCGTACACGGCGGGCAGTGTGGTGGCGGGCTTGCCGTCAACCGTGCCCTCCGAAAAATGCGTGTCGGCATTGAGGTAGCCGCGCGCAACCGTGCCGGCGCGCGGGGCTTGCATCATACGGCCATCCGCAAAAAACGAGCTGGAGCGATACGCCTTGCCCTTTTCTTGCGTGTCCATGTTGGGGTTCAAGTGGATGGGTGGCTCTTCGGACTGCCAACCACGACAGCCGCCGCCCGCGAGGGCGCCCACGACAACGATGAGGAGCATTAGGTTGCGCATGGCTTAGTCCTCCAACTCTTCGACGCTGGTTGCACCCGCATCTCGCAACAATGCGCGGGTTTTGTCGAGGTCGAAGCGCGCGTCCGTGGCCTCAATCATGATGAAAAATTTGTCGTCGGTCACGCGCGCAAATGCTTTTGACGAAAACGCCGGGTGGTGCAACCGAGGCAAGCCATTCAAGATCCAATTACCAAA
>JAYTVG010000229.1:0-6876 GCA_043744135.1 Deltaproteobacteria bacterium
GCGCAATTTTCTCAGAGCATCGGTACGACACCAAGCGATCCGCGCGCGACGCCAACACCAACACCGGCACCGTGATGCGACGCGGCAGTGGTGCTGTGGCGCCCGCGTACAGTTGTCGAAAGAAGCTCATGCGCATTGGCTTGCGCTGTTCGCCCCACTTCGCCCACGTCACCGCGAGCGTCGCTTTGTCGACGGTGGCGTTGTTCATCGTGAACGATAAAATCTGCTGTTCGCGGACCAGCGCGGAGCCAAAGATGGCACGCACGATGCGCGGGTAGTTGCGCGGCTTGAAGCGCTCAGTCGGCACGCTCAAATCAGCCGCGCTGGTGTTGATGACGACGGCGCGCGAAAAGTCGGCGGGGTAGCGCGCGAGCCAGTCAAGCGTCACCATGCCGCCCAAAGAAATCGCCAAGATCGACCAAGTGTCACCGGGGTGCTGTGCGCGCAGTAACGTGAAGCGCGCGCGCGTGTCGTCGACGATGGCGCCGATCGAGGTGGGCGATAGGTCCGCGGTTTGCGTGCCAAAGCCAGGTAGATCGAGGCAGCTCGTATTGCTGTGCAGCGCCGTCGCAAACGTGCTCGCGAATGCGCCCCAGTGCCGCTGCTCCCGCGCCATCCCCCGCAACAACAGCCATCGGTGGGTGCTCACCTGTGCAGCGTGCCGCCCCACACGCCTGTGGGCAATGGCCGTTGTGGCATCGCAACGTGAGCTGGTGCGGGCGCAGCCACGTCGGTTGGATTGTTCGTGAAACACAGCGCGCCCGCCCGCGCGAACGGGATCGACGAATCGCATCGGGACGGGCGCGCCTCGCTGCGCTAACGTGCACGCATGAGTTCGCTCAGCCGTTTGGTCGGTACGGTGATCGCGGGTCGCTACCGCATCGATCGCCCGCTCGCTGAGGGCGGCATGGGTGCCGTGTTTGAAGCGACGCAGCTGTCGCTGTCGCGCAAGGTGGCGATCAAGGTGGTCAAGCCCACCTCGGGTGACGACGCTGAGCGCATCAAGCGCTTCGAAATCGAAACGCAAGCGATCGCGCGCTTGCAACACCCGCACATCGTTCACGTCATCGACGCCGGCAGCGCCGACGACGGCATGCTGTACTTGGCGATGGAGCTGCTGGAAGGCGAAAACGTCCGCCAGGCATTGCGTCGCGAGGGTCCCCTGCACTGGCAAAGCGCGCTCACCGTCGCTGAGGGGGTGACGTCCGCGTTGGTGGCGGCGCACGCGGCCGGCGTCATCCACCGCGACCTCAAAGCGGAAAACGTCTTGTTGTGGGTGCACCCCGGCTCACAAGTGTTTGCCAAGGTGCTCGACTTCGGTGTCGCGAAGTTGACGTCTGAGGTGGAGTCGCCGGCGGTGACGGGCTCGGGGTTTGTCGCGGGCACGCCGGGCTTCATCGCACCGGAGCAAATCGTCGGCACCAGCGACGACCCGCGCAGCGACCTGTACTCGCTGGGCGTGATGCTGTTTGAGATGTTGTCGGGACGCGCACCGTTTTCGGGCAAGACCGGCATGGAGTTGATGCTCAAGCACCTAAACGAACCCGCGCCGCAGCTGTCGTTGTTCGCTCCTGAGCGTTACATCCCCGCCAAGGTCGATGCCTTGGTGATGGGGCTGTTGTCCAAAGACCCGGGACTGCGCCCGCCCAGCGCCAAGGTCTTGCTCGAGGTGTTGCGCGACTTGCGCGACAACACGCAGCGCACCACGCCCGAGCGCGGCAGCGCGCCACGCCCGCGGCCGGCGCCGCCGCGTGCCGGCCGCGACATCGATCTAAGCCTCGGGGCGCAGGTGGGGTCGCGGATCGTGGCGCTCGACCCGACGCTTGACCAAGTGACGCTCACCGCCGACGGAGTGCACGCACCAGCGGCGCCGACGGCGAGCTTGCAACCGACGCCGATGACCTCGTCGACCAACGGCGCCGTCGTGGCTGCTGCGCCGCGCCGTTCGCGCTTGCGCGTGGCGGCGCTGGCTGGCGTTGGCGTCGGGCTGCTCGCTGTTGCGCTCACGATGCTGTGGCCCTCGCACGACACGCGCTTGTCCGACAACGTTGGCGCTCAACGCCACCTCGACAATGCCGTTGAGGCGTACTGGGACCTCGACACGCGGCGCTTGTGGGATGAGACGCAACTCGCGCTTGAAAACGACCCCAACTCGGCGATGGCGCACGTGTTGCGGGCGAGCGCGATTTGGATCGAGCCCGGATCGCTGGCGCGCGCGGACCGCGAACTGTCGCTGGCGCAAAAGGCGAAGCCTGCTGCCGGCCGTGTGCGGGCAATCGTTGACTTGCTTTCCATCGCGGATGAGGGCCGCGCCGAACGCGAATTTCGCGCGCGCGTGAGCGACGGCAGCCTCGACCCGCTGCAGGCGCAGCTGTTCGCCTCCAAACAACAGTGCGGGCGCTGGTCGGACCCGAAGATCCGTGACCTGCTCGCCCACGTGACGCCACCGTCGTCGGCAATGCGCGCCGCCACAGCGGTCGGCTATTCACGCGCTGCGCGCTACAACAACGATCGTGCGCAGGCACGCGCCATCGTCATCGACCAACTCACGCGCACCAAGAGCCGTCTGCTGCACGATGAGCTGTTGGAGATCGAGCTTGCTGATGGCCAAGTGGCACAAGCGCAAGCCCGCACCCGGCAGACGCTGGCGTCCGATCGCAGCGACATGCGCGCCGCCATCCGCGCCGCCACCTTCAGCGCGCGCGATGGACGGCGTGATGCGTTTGACACCCTGCTCAACGACGTCCGCGGCCTGCCGACGCACGATCCACGGCGCGTCGACGCGCTGTCTGGCATCGCGATGCAGCTCGCAGCGCTCGGCAGGCTTGCGGAGGCAGACGCATTGTGGGTCGACGCGCTCAAACAAGAAAGCGACCCAGCGCGCGCCATGGAGCTCACGACGCTGGCGCCGCTGTTCACGGCGCTGCTGCAAGACGAGCCGCGCACCAAACGCTGGCTGGCGCAGGGTGGCGAGTTGAGCTTTAGCGTAGACGTGCCCGAGGTCAGGGCGCGCTGTGATTTGTACTTGCGCGCGGTGAGCGTGTTGTTGTCGTCGTCAGCGGGCAGTGATGAACGCGCTGAGCAGGACTTACAAGCGATGCGCACCGGCGATCAAGTGGTGCCGCTGGTGGTCACGCAGACAGGGTTTTTGCGCGCCAACCTGCTACACCACTTCGACGACGCCGAAGCGCTCGCTCAGCAGATGCCGCCGTGCTGGAAAGAACCCAACAGCGCGGCGGTGTTGTTTGCGCGCGCACGTGCAGTCAACGACACCGATGCGTGGCAGCGCGCGCGCGACCGCCTGCTCGACGTCACCAAGCCCACAGATGAAAGCGCGTGCGGCTATGGCACCAACATCGCACCGTGGCTGCAAGCCGTGTTGTTTGCTCGCTCGCTCGCGAATTTGGCGGTGGCGGAACAGGCCCTCAACAATCGTGCGGGCGCGCTGCAGGCGACGCGACGGTACCGTGGCTTTTGGCCGAGCGCCGACAGCGAGCTTGTCGCAACCCGGGACGTCGCTGGCGTCGAGACGTGGCTCGCCCGCAGCACTGATGTGGTCTCAGTACCGCGCTGATGTTTGCGTCGGCCGCGCGCTCGTCATTTAAACTGGCTGGCGTCGAAGCTCATGTTGCGCTCGACATTTCTCACCAGGGTGCGCTGCGACAAGCGATCGTCGACCCACGTCTCTAGCGTCGAGGGAAACCAGCTGCCGCCCACTGCTGCACCCCAGCCTAAGTAGCGCTGATCGATCTTTTGCACCGTGCCATCGGCTTTTTTGTCGAAGCGTACCGTGCGCAACACCAACAACGACTCCTTGTCGATCCACAGCTGCGGTTTGTCCTTGTCCCACGGCTTACTGCCCACGAGCCACGCCACGCGCCCATCAAAACGCGCCAAGCTCACGACCTCGGTGTTGACGCCGTAGGCTTTGGCGTCTTTGAGGACACGGTCAGCGGCAGCGTCGTCGTCGAGCGGTGCGGTGGCGGCAATCGCGGTCAAAAATGCGTCGGGTTGTGCGCGGCTGTTTTTGTCGGGCGCACCCGCCGTGCGCACCAGCAGCTTGTCGTCGACGCGGATTTCGGTGCGCGTGCCGTCGGCTGTCTCGACATCTTTGCGCAACGTCTTTGGGCCCAGCACCATCCACGTCTCCGCTGCGGGGGTGCCGCGCGCGACGCCCGAAATGTCGAAGACTTGGGTCTCTGCTTGCACGCGCAGCGATTTGGTCTCGCGCGCAAGTTGCTTTTCCATCGCTTTGTTGAGCAGATATTTTGCGGGCGGGCGATACGCGCTCGCGGAGCCCGTGCACAGCGCGAACGCCACCACCGTCAACCCAACCGCCGCGTGCTTGCTGCTCATGACATGCCTTGCTCTTTGAGAAGTTGTTGCAACAGCGCGAGGGTGCCCGCTTTCAGATCCGCGCGCGACAGCGCTTCCACCAGGTTCGCCTCCAAAAATCCCAGCTTGTCACCGGCGTCCAACCGGCGGCCGTCAACGCTCACGCCCATCAAACCATCGCGCGCGCGCAATGCATCCAGCGCATCTGTGAGTTGGATCTCGCCACCCTTGCCTGGCGCCGTGTGCTCAAGCAACGCGAAGATGCTCGCAGGCAAAACGTAACGCCCCACCACCGCCTTGTCGGTCCTTTCGGTTCCTTGCGGCGGCTTTTCCACCAGCGCCGAGATGTGAAAGCGACGGGGGTCGACCGCGTCGGGTGTTCCCTCGGCCGCACCGTATTTGTGAATCTCGCTGCGTGGCACCGTCATGAGCGCGACCTGCCCCTTGCCAGTGGCGGTGAACGCATCCATGAGCTGGCCGATGCCGGGTCGCTTGTTGACGTCGGTGCGGTAGAGGTCGTCGCCGAGCATCACCGCGAACGGCTGTTCGCCAACGACCGCCTTAGCGCACAACACCGCGTGGCCCAACCCGAGCGCGGTCTTTTGGCGCACCGAGGTGATCTTGCCCATGGTGCTGATCGCCTGCACCAGCTGCAGGTCGGCGGTTTTGCCACGGCGCTGCAGCGTGTCTTCGAGCTCGTAGCTGGTGTCGAAGTGATCCTCGATGGCGCTCTTGCCGCGGCCCTGGATGAGCACCACGTGCTTGATGCCGGACGAGAACGCTTCTTCAACAACATACTGCAGCGTCGGCTTGTCGACGATCGGCAGCATCTCTTTGGGGACAGCCTTGGTCACAGGCAAAAACCGCGTGCCCAAGCCAGCGACGGGAATGACCGCGATGCGAACGTCCATGGCTGCGTGTAACACGATCGCACGGCACCGCCCACTGCGCTGTCGGTGCCCCAAACTAGCGCGGCGCCAAGCCACCGTCATTGGTGCGGTCCACGTCGTCGTTTGTGGCTGGTGCGGCAGTGATGACGATGCGCTCGATCGCTGTGCGCAGGGCTTGGGTGCTGCGCGCCATGTCGGGCGCCGCGCTGCCGATGGCGATATCGGTGGCGCGAGCGAGCAAGCCAAGCTCATCGAAGCCAAACGTCGCTGCCGACCCCGACCATCGGTGCGCGACCGACTGCACCAATGAAAAGTCTTGGTTGTCGAGCGCAGCAAAAAACACTGCAGCGTCGGCTTTGAGCTGCTCACGAAATTCCGCGATCACGTCCGGGGTGACGATGTCTTGCGTCTGCAAGTTCAGCGTGCTCGTCGTGACGGGCGGTAGCCCGTCGTCGACCCTCGCGGGTGAAGCAAGCAATTCACCGACCTTGGGAGGTGAACAAAGTAATTCACCGACCTTGGGAGGTGAACAAAGTAATTCACCGACCTTGGGAGATGAACGATCGAATTCCTCCGCGGCTTCGACCGGCGCCACATCCGACACCTTGCGCGCCATCTTGTTGAGCACGGCTTGGACGCGGCCAGCATCGCGCTTGCCGACGGCTTGTGTCACCTCGGCGTGTTCGGGCGTGCCCGTGAGCGTCCCTGCGAACAGTGCGAGCGCACGAAAATCGCGACGCAACAGCGCCATCTGCGCTTCTTTCACGCGCACATCTGGCTGCAACTTTTGCGTGTCGTTGAGCCGTGGCGCAAACGTCGCAGCCGCAACAATCAAGTCGAGCGGCGTGGCTGGTTTGACGACGTGGCTGGTGGCGCCAAGTTCGTAAGCGCGCTTGTGCTCGATGGGGTCGGCGTGCGCGGTGATGACCACCATCGGCACCGGCGTGCGGCCCACCTCGGCTGCGCGCACCGCCGACAACACCTTAAAGCCGTCGGTCACCGGCATCTCTAAGTCGAGCAGCACGGTGGTGAACTGATGCGGCACGCTCAAAAGTGCGATGGCCTCAGCACCACTTTTGGTGGTTTGCACAAACGCCCCAGCACTTTGCAGGCAGACGCGCGCGTACACCAGATTTGCTTCGACATCGTCGACGACGAGGACGCGCACGCCCTCCAGGCGCGGGCTGCCGGCGGTCTTTCGGATGGTGATGTCGGTTTGTCGGACATGCAGCGCGCGCGCAATCGCGCCGCGCACTTCGCCCGCGCGTACGGGCGTAGCGAGCGGCAGCGCGGTCAAACCGTTGAGCAGTTTTTGCTCGCGCGCCAACTCTGCGATCGTGAGCAGCACCACGACGATCGGTTGGTCGAGCCCTTGGTAGCCGCTGCGCAACGCACGCGCATGATCGACGCTGGCGACGAACACCACGTCGCACGCACCCAGCCGCGCCGGTGTCAACGCGACCGCGTCGTCGACGGCCACACTTTCGGCTGACGGTTGCCAAGGCGCCAACGCCGCGCGGATGGCTTCGTCGCTGCCCTGCGGCAAGTTGACGAGCAACACCCGCAGCGATCGCAACACGTGCGGTGGGGCGACGGCAGCGTCGGCGGGACGCAGCTCAACGGGAACCGTGAACGAAAAAATGCTGCCGCG
>JAYTVG010000230.1:0-6869 GCA_043744135.1 Deltaproteobacteria bacterium
TCGCTGCGCACATCGCTATAGTTGACCAACAACACCGGCCGACCGTCTTTTTTGTGCACGCGCCAAGCCAAGATGGCGTCGTCGTGGGCGCGCACCGTCAATGCCATCGGCCCATGATCCGGTGCCTCAAACCACATCTCGTAAGTGCCAGCATCCTCATTGACGCTCAGCAAGCGACCCCGTGCCCCAGCAGGCAGTCGCGCCAAAATCACCTCGACGAGCTCGCTTGGCCACAGCGGCAGCGGCAACACTTTTTGAAGCGAGCGTGCAGTGACAGGCCCTTGCAAAAACTGACCCGCACCTTGGCTCGCATCGTACACGCTCACTTGGCGGCCGTCGGTCGCGAGCACTTGCATCGGCTGATCGAAAAACGATCGCACCGCGACGTTGACCGAGCCCGGCGGCTGCAGCGCGACGTCAAGGGTGACGCTGGCCACCACCCCTTTGACGCCAGGCAAGCGCGCCTTGGCCACGCCGCTGACACGCGCCCGGCGCGCGGCGCTGTTGATGACGCGCGCGCTGGCGGTTTCGGACGTGAGACTGCGAAGGTCGACGACGTCAGCACGCGGACAGGCACACGCGAGCACGCCAGCTATCGCGAGCGCCGCCAGCCCCAGCGCGCGCGGGTGACGTCGAGGTGGGTGGCATGCGGGTGCACCAGCGACGTCATTCACGTTCACTGGCTGGTGCATGGCGTTGTTCAGCTCGCAAAGTGGGTGAATCTCGCCATTCACCTGCCAAGGTCGACGATCGTTGTGCATCTCATTGTTCATCTCGAGAAATCGACGCGACGAGCACACCATGGGGTGGTCTTTCACGGTTTGAGTTGTCGCAGCAATGCCTGGACGCGAACGCGAACGGGGTCGGCGTCGGGCAACAACACGAGCGCGCGTTTGGCGGTGGCCTCGGCGCGCGCGTCGTGTCGTTGAGCCTGGGCGCTTGCGAGGTGAAACAAGATCTCACCCTCGTTGGGCGACAGCCGATCCGCACGCACCAACACCTCAAGCGAACTGGCGTCGCGGCCGGCGGCCAACAGCGCCCACCCGAGCGTGTCTAACACGAAGCCGTTGAGCGCATCGTCCGCGAGCGCGCGGTAGGCATAGCGCACGGCGTCGTCAGCGCGTTTGCCGTTGTCGGCGAGCGCAAACGCCACGAAATTCAGCACGTCTTGGTCGAAGCCGCCGCGTTCGATCAACCGTTCCGCAATATCGACGGCGCCCGAGATGTCGCCTTGACGTTGTAAAAACCGCGCGTACGCAAACAACAACGCGCTGTCGGTCGGACGCCGGGTCAACGCGTCGGTCAACAGTGCGCGCGCCGCGACCGCGTCCCCGAGGTTTTCATGGCCGCGGGCGCACGTGACGACGGCGTCGACCTCGCCTTGCTGCAACCGGGGGTACGCACCACACAGCGCGGCCACGTCGACGGCGTCAGCGGTTTTCGGGTCGAGCGCGAGCTGTGCGACCAGTTGCTCAAGCAACACTTGAGACGGGTTGTCCTTAAACAGCGCGGCCAACATCGGTGCGCCGGCGCGGGCGGGGCTGTCGAGCGCACGCGCACGCGCGCACAATCCTGCGAGCGCGATCGCGACGTCGTCGTCGTCATCGTCGTCGTGTTGACGCGCTTTTTCTCGCTTGGTCGGCGACGTCATCGCGCTGACACACGCAAGCGCTGCGGCAGCTTTGGCGTCGCGTTTCACCAGCCACAGCAGCGCGGCGGTGACGGTCGGGCGTTTTAGCGATGGCGTCGCATGCAAAGCAGCGATGGCGCGATCGATGGCACCGGCGCGTTCGTAGCCGGCTGCGACCACACTGCGCGCCTCATCGCTGGCGTCTTGTGCGAGCCAGCTTTGAGCTAGTGCGTCCGCATCGCGGTCGTTGCGTGCGAGCACCAACGCGCTGAGCAGGTCCATGCGCATCCGCGGACTATCGCCCTGCACTTTGGACAAGGCGTCGGCGGTGCGGGCAGCGGCGTCGTACGAGCCCGTCGCCCACTGCAGCTGCAGTTGCGCCCGCAGCACGTCCGCGTTTGACGGGTCGCGGGCGTTAGCGTCGGCGAGGTGACGGGCGGCGCGTGTGAGATCGCCGGCTTGAAAAAACAACCGGGCCAGCAATACGTCGGGCTCGACGGCGCCGGGCTCGTTGGCGGTCCACGCGGCCGCTGCGGCTTCAGCACCGTCGAGATCGCCATCCGCCACCAACAGCTCCACCAGTTGCGCCGAGATGGTGCCGTCGTTTTTGTTGAGCTGGCGTGCGCGCGTGAGGTGCGCGCGCGCGCTGCGAGACTCGCCGACGAGCGCCTCAGCTGCCGCCAGCGTCGTGAGCGCGAAAACGTCGTCGGAGTCGATGGTGAGCGCTTGTGCGCAGGCGGCACGGGCCGCTTGCACTTCGCCGATCGACAAATACGCGCGCGCCAAACGCACGCGTAAATACGCCGACGCGCCATCAAACGACACCGCCTCTTTCAGCAGCAAGATCGCGGCAGGGACGTCGTCTTGCTCGACGCGCATCTCAGCTTGTAACAGCGCGCGCACCGCCTCAGCGCTCAGCGTGGGCTCAGACGCGGGTGGACTTGACGCAGCCTGCTGCGCGCGCCGTGCGTTCGCGCTGTTGCGCGCAGCATCGGTGTGCGCTGCGTCGGTATGCGCTGCGTCGGTGTGCGCTGCGTCGGTGTGCGCTGCGTCGGTATGCGCTGCGTCGGTGTGCGCTGCGTCGGTGTGCGCAGTGTCGGTGTGCGCTGCGTCGGTATCCGCCGCGTCGGTGTGCGCTGCGTCGGTGCGCGCTGCGTCGGTGTGCGCTGCGTCGGTGCGCCGCGGTGCTGCGGCTTGTTGTGAGCTTACGCACGCCACCAGCAGCAGCACTGCCACCAGCGCAAGCTGGCCCCGGCGCACGCGCGACGTGGCGTCGTGCATCGCGGGCGGGCTCAGTTGCCCTCGATTTCCTTCAACAATTTTTTAGCGTCGGGCTTGTCAAACTTGCGCCAGTCGTTTGGGGTGGACGAGGTCTTGGCGTTGATGACTTTGTTGAGCCATTCCTTGGCTTGATCGTCTTTGCCGTTGTCGTGGTACAGGCGCGCGAGCGTAACCATCGCGGGCGTGAACGCGGGGTCGCGGCGCAAGATGTCTTGGTAGGACTGCTCCGCACGGCTGTCCGATCCGCCGGCGATGCCAGGAACGGCGTGGTCGATCTCGCCGAGCGTGCGGCGGGCGTAGCTATGCCTGGCATCTAACTCGAGGGCTTTGGCCAAGATGCGCCGCAGCTCTGGGATCATAAACAGCGAATTCATCACGCCCTTGGATCGGCCCGCACTTGCTTCGTTGGCCGCATCCCAAAAGTACGCATCAGCGTATTTGGGGTCGAGGCGGCTGGCAGTTTGCGCGGCTTTGCGCCCGGCTTCGTAGCTGGCGTCTTTGACGGCCTGGGTCTTTTCGAGGTCGCCTAAGCGCAAGTGCGCGCGCGCCAAGTTGCAGTAGCCCTTGAGGCGCTCGGCAAGCGGCAACGCAGTGTTGCCGAGCGCGCCGTCATACAGCCCAATAGCCTTTTGCAAGTTGGCCTTGGTGTTAGCCTCGTCCTCGACGAGCACCCACGCCTCTTGAAGAGGGTCCGGCGCCACCGCAGCGACTTCGGCAACCGGCGGCGTCACAGTGGCTGGCGGCGTCACAGCGGCTGGCGGCGTCACAGCTGTTGGCGGCGTCGCGGGTGTCGGCGCAGTCGCAGCGCTCGGCGCGGTCGCGGTCGCCGTTTGGGCGTGGCCGACGGACGCAATCGCCACCCCCACCCACACAGCAGCCTGCGACAGCTGAGCGATGCGACGACGCGAGGACGCGAACAGCTTCACGGTGGGGTGCGTCATGGTGCGGTTCATCATCGCGTCTTTCGTCACCTTGGTGCTGTTCGTGACGGTGCTTTTTGTGGTGTGGTTCATCGCATCTCCAGCTGAGCGGTTTGTCGACGCACGGATGGATCCACGCGTGCGTCGTAGCACAGACGCGCATCCTGCTGCGCGCGCTGTGTTTGGGCAAGCGCGGTTGTCGATAAGACGCCACCCGCGGGCGCAGGCTTCAATGCATCTCGCCCTGATCGGGCAGCGTGCGCAGCAGCAAGGTCGCGATCGCGTCGTTGGCCGCCTCCAAGCGCGCGCACACGTCGAGCTCCTCTAAGGCGCATTGCCGCGCTGCCACATCTTCGATGGCGGCCGCGCACACCACGTCGCTGACGACGTCAGCGAGGTTGACCCGCATCGGCAAATCACCCAAGGCGTCTTTGCTGGCCGGCATCGCCTGCGAAAGGCGCGCGTAGCAGCTGCGCAAGCTTGCCATCTCGCGCTGCACCGCGGGCTCGTCGTCACGGGCCTGCGGCGCGATGAGCCGGGCGTGCGCGCGTCGGTACAACAGATCGCCCATCGGCAATTCCGCGAGCAGCTCGGCGCGCCCCACCCCTTGCAGCAAAATGTGAAAGCGCCCGTCCGCGAGCTTTTCGTGGTGCACGACGCGACCGAGTCCCGCGATGCGTGAACAACGCGCCACGGGTTGGGAGCGCTGCGCATCCACCAACACCACAGCCATGTGCAAATGAGAGTCCAACACCGCTTGCGTCATTTGACGGTAGCGCGGCTCAAACACGTGCAGCGGCAGCAGCGTGTGCGGAAAAAACACCGTGCCTGCCAGCGGAAACAACGGCAGTGCCTCAAGGGCGAGTGTCAGGTTTTCGGGGGGCGGGCCGTGCATTTGGGGGTGTCCACCGTTAGTGTAGCATCGTGAGCCACGCGCACGAACCCCCATCTCACGTCGGCATCAAAACCGCGCGGCCCTTCGACGCCGCGGCGTTTGAGGTTGCGATCGACGCGCTCATCGCCGCGTGTGGGATCTCCCCCGACGACCCCCACATGAAGGGCAGCGCTGCGCGCGTGCGCGCCTTGTGGCAGGAGCGTTTGCTTGGAGGCTACGCGTCGGATCTGGCGCAGGTGCTGGGCAGCGGCTTTGCAGACGCTCGCAGCGACGTCGTCATCGTGCGCGGGATCAGCGTGCATGGGGTGTGTCCGCACCACTTGGTGCCGTTTCGCGGTGTCGCCCATGTCGCGTACCTGCCGGGCGGGCGGCTGCACGGATTTGGTCGCATCGCGCGTCTCGTCGACGCCATCGCGCACCGCTTCACGTACCAAGAATGGCTCACGCGCGACGTGGCGGACGCGCTGGTCAAACATGGACAGGCGGCCGGTGCCGCGTGCGTGGTCGAGGCCGAGCAGCTGTGTTTGCTGCTCGGCGAAGACCGCCGCGGCGATGAGCGGGTGCGCACGCAAGCGTTCGCGGGGTCGCTCGCAACCGACGCTGCGATGCGCGCAGAAGTGTTGGCGTCCATCCAGGCGCGCCCGTCGATTTGAACGCGCGAGCGTTGCGTCAGCGACGGCTAAGTGCGCAGCGCGCCCAACACCGACAGCTGCGCTGACGGCACCATGGTGAAGGCCAGCAGATCGCGGTGACGGCCGGGCAAACGCGTGCCACCGCGGTGCAGGCAGTACGAAGTCTGCAGCGCCACCGCGGCGCCGCTCGCGCCCGCACAGCTGAGCTTGTTTGGATGGCTGCGCACGAGCTCAGGCGGGATGCCGCCGGTCTCTGATTGAGCGCGCTTGGCGTTTTCGTAGCCGTGTTTGATGAGCTCGCGCGACGTCGGGTGATCGAAAAATTCCGTCGGGCCATCCTCGGCGCCAACATCGGTGATGTTGATGAACAAGCGCAAGCGGTCGCATTGGTGATGGTCAAAATGCCAGCGGTCGTTGGTGGCCTCAAACTTGGCGCGCACCTCGTCAGGGACATGAAAGTTGCGCCACGCGTCCACTTCATCGACGGTGAAGTTCGAGCCTAAACACGTGCGCAATGCCCCGAGTACGCGCGCGTCAAACAGCTCGCGAATCTGCGGAATCGCTGCGAGCGCGTCGTTGATCTCGCGCCGCACCAATGGCAGCGGCCCCTGTAAGCCGCCATAGTTGTATTTGGCCTGCAGGGTTGCGTCCGACGAAAACGGACAGCGCGCGAATTGATCGTCCATGACCACTTGGTCGAAACGTTGTGCGATGGCACGCACGACGTCCGCGTCGACGGTGCCCTCGGCGAGACGCTGGTAGCGCACCACCTTGAAGCGTTCGTGCGCGCCACGGTCGATGTCGCCGTCAAACGCGCGCCGCGCGCGCCACCAGTTGCGCGCGCCCGCCAGGTTTCTGTGCCGCGCCACGGTGTTGCCAAACACGGCACGCGTGGCTTGTTTGTTGAGTTTTGACGCGGCGGCGCGCGCCGACGTCTTGAGCGTTGAAAGCATCACTTACCCCCTGCATAGATCGACGACCTTGACCATGAATTCACCGACCTTGGGAGGTGAACAAAGAAATTCAACGAGGCTGCAATGACAAACGTCGTCCCACGCGCTGTCGCACTTTGTCGGCCCAGTAGCGCACGTCGTGGGCGGCGAGACCAGTCGCGACGGAGAGCGCGACTGAGGTGCTCGGAGGCCGTGCGCTGCCCGCATCGCCAACGCGCGCGAGGATCTCGATCGACGCGTCGGTGACCTTGACGTCGTGCTCGACAAAGCCGGCGCGCGTGAGCATGCACAGCAGATGCGGCACAGCAAACGCGTAGTCGATTTCGTCACCCAGCCACCGGTCGAGCCGCTTGCGTGGATTTGGGCGCAGCAGATTCGCTTCGTTCACATACAGCCAGCCGCGCGAGCGGGGCCTCGGTGCCGGATCGCCGCCGCCCAAAAACGACGCCCGGATGTCGCGCAGTAGGCCGATCGGATCCGCCACCACCGACAGCGTGCGCGCGACGATGGCGCCGTCAAACGGCGCGCCCTGGTAGCCGGTGACGTCAGCCCACACCG
>JAYTVG010000231.1:0-2127 GCA_043744135.1 Deltaproteobacteria bacterium
GGCGGTCTCGGAAGAAAAAATCCGCAAGGCAACGGCGGCACGCGCGCTTAAACATTTGCGCGGCGCTGACGCAAAGCTCGCTGCGCTCATCAAACGCGTGGGACCGTTTCGCATGCAGCGCGATGAGGCGCTTGAGATCTACGTCGCTCTTGCGCGCGCCATTGTCTACCAACAGCTCAACGGCAAAGCGGCAGCGACGATCTTTGCGCGCGTTTTAGCGCTCGGCGCCGCGGGCTTTCCGTCGCCTCAGGAAGTCGACACGCTCAGTGTGGTGCAGCTGCGCGGGGCGGGATTGTCGAGCAACAAGGAAAAAGCGCTGCGCGACTTGGCGCGCCATGCCCGCGAAGGGTTGCTGCCGTCGATCGCCGACACCCACGCCCTCAGTGACGATGTGTTGGTGCAGCGCCTGACGCAGGTGCGCGGCATTGGACCGTGGACGGTGGAGATGTTGTTGATGTTTCGACTGGGTCGCTTGGACGTGTGCCCAGCGACGGACTACGGCGTGCGTCAAGGGTTTCAGCTGACGTTTAACACCCGCACGCTGCCGACGCCTGCGCAGATCTTAAAGCGCGCTGAAGCGTGGCGTCCGTATCGATCGGTGGCGAGCTGGTATTTGTGGCGCGCTCTTGAACTGCACAACGCGGCCCAAGCAGCAACGACTCAGCGTAAAGGAGCAAAGCCTAAAGCGGCGGTCAAGCGCGTCGGCGGCTGATGTTGCCAGCAGTGCATCATACGTGCGCTTTACCTTGGCGGTTACGCAGGACAATCACCGCCAGCGTCGTCGCCGCCAACGCCGCCGAGATCGTCAGCAACAAAAACACCGGAGCCAAGTCGTCACCGCGCGCTTTGAGTAAGCGTCCGATCACGAGCTCTTGCACAATAGGGCCGCACGAGCCGATGCCGCCAATGATGCCGCTCGCGAGCACGGCGGTTCTGCGGTTGGCGACGTCCATGGCACCCGCACCCGTAAGCAGTGCATCGGGGCCGTACAACGAAAAGCCGGCGAGTGCGATACCGACGGCGAACACCGGCACCGAGACGCGACCGGCTGTGTACAGCAGCACGCAACTGCCAAGCAGCACGAGCGTCATCAGCAGGCTCACGCCCGCACGCCGGCTGCCAAAAAACCGATCGGACAGCCAGCCGGTGATGATGACGCCAGGGATGCCGCACACGTCGAAGATCGTCGACAAATAACCAGCGTCGTCGGCAGCCAACTTGTACGTGCGCGCCAAAAAATACGGCGCCCAACTCCACAGCGCATAGCGGATCAGTTTCAAAAAAAAGTAAGTCACACCGATCAACACGACGTTGGTCACGATGTCGCGCGACCACCGCACCTTGTTGTCGTCGGGCGAAGTCGCCGCGTCGTCGTCGTCTGCGAGCGCAGGCAGCCCGACATCTTGCGGCTTGTTGCGCTGATGCGTCAGCACCACCAGCCACACCGCGCCGAGCACTGCAGCCCCGGCGAAAAACGACGCCCGCCAGCCTTGGTGGCCGATGAAGTACGACGCCATGCCGTTTGCCAGCACGCCACCCACTTGGAAGTTGGTGGTCCACAGTCCCATCACGGTGCCGCGCTCCTTGCGCGCAAACCACGACGCCATGGTGCCCACGCCCGACGACCAGCCGGTGGCCTGCGCCGCGCCGTTGAGCGTCATCAGGATGAAAAACGCCGTCGCTGAGTGCGCGAGGCCAAAGCCAATGTTGACGGCGATCGACACTGCCATGCCCGTCAGCAACATGATGCGCGGGCCAAAGCGCGTGCCGAGCGCGCCCGACAAAAACTGCGCGAGCGCGTACGCGATGAGATACGCAGCGCCAATGTTGCCGATGGTGGCGGCGTCAAGCGCTAGGTCGCCGGCGAGCTTGCTTTTGGCGACGTAAAACGGCCGACGACAAAAGTAGTAGCCGACGTAACACAGCCACGTCGCGACAAAGACGCGGATGCGCCATGCACGCACTCGCGCGGCAGTGGCGTTTGGTGTGGCGACGTTGTTCAAGGGTCAAACACCAAATACCCAAGCGCAATCGCCGCGGCTCGGTGCTCAGCGCGCGGCGCGACGGCGAGTGAAATGTGCGCTGACGCCAACAGCGCGCGATCGGTGAACAGCACGGAGTCACCCG
>JAYTVG010000232.1:0-2126 GCA_043744135.1 Deltaproteobacteria bacterium
TGGTTCGTGGTGGATCCAGAGCTGCGCGGCGTGTCGGTGCGCGCCGACGGCATCCCGATGCTCGACAGCGCGTACTTTTCGGGCAGCTACGGCGGCACGGCAAGCACCGCGGACACCAACGCCTGGGGCGGACCGTGAAGCTCGGCGCGCTCATCCCGACGCTGCGCGCGCGCATCATCGCCGCGTTGTTGTTGGTGGTCGTCATCGCCGTGGTCGCCGAGACGTTGTCGCATCTGATTGAGGAGTCGCGGCGTTTGGAGCGCGAGCTCAACGTCGCGAGCAATCGTGTGGTCGACGCCATTCGCGACGAGCTCGATCAAACGGTCACCGCGCTCGACTTTGAAATCGAAGCGGCAGCCGACGCACGCGGCCCAATCGCACGGTCGCTGTCGTCGGGCCGTGTCGACGCACGCGTACTCGGCGCCAAAGCGCGCCTGCAAGCCGGCGTGGTCGACATCTTGAAGTTAATCGGCGCCGACGGCGCCATCATCTCGTCTGGACACTGGCCCGCGAGCTTTGGCGCGCTCGACCCACAAAACGACAACTACCGAACCACACCCGGGCGCGCGTTGCACCTGGTTGACGAGGCCACGCCGCAAGGCAGCGCGCCAGCCCTTGAGCGCTGGGCGACAGCGCGCAGCGGCATTAAGGAAATCCTTGTGGTCGCTGGGCGCTTTTTTGACGCTAGCGCGCTCGAGCGCATGCGCGCACGCACCGGTGCTGACGTGATAGCGCTGTGCCGTGCCAACGCGGACACGTCGGCAAACACCAAGCCTGCACCGTGCTTGTCGGCAGCGCGCAGCACGCTGGTCGGGCGCGCGCCGTTTGATCGCGACACCGCACGCGACAACGGGCTGCACGTGCAAGGCATCGACCTAGGCACCCACACGCTGTATATCGCGCTGGATCGAACCGCGATTGACGACGTGCGCTCGGGTATTTTGCGGCGCGCGGTTGCGGTCGGCCTCGCCAGCATTGCGTTTGCGATGTTGCTGGGCACCTTGCTTGCTGCGCGCTTCACTCGGCCGATCGAACAGCTCCACGAGCACGCAAAAAAGCTCGCGCAGGGCGACCTGACGGCGCGCGTCGATGCCAAAGCCGAGGGCGGGCAAGAGGTGCAAGGGTTGGTCGATGCTTTCAACGTGATGGCGCGAGATCTGCAAAAGGGCCAGACGCGGTTGTTGCAAGCCGAACGCGTCGCTGCCTGGCAGGAGATCGCGCGCGGCCTCGCCCACGAGTTGAAAAATCCACTGACGCCGATCCTGTCGGCGATGGAGGTGTTGCGCAAAGCGCGGCGTTTGGATCGGCCCGACTTCAACGACATCTTACAAGAGCAGACCTCCGCCGTCGTCGAGGAGGTCATGCGCCTTAAGGAACTCTCGGACGCGTTCGCGCGCTTCGCCCGCCTGCCCGATCGCAAGCCCGAGCCGCTCGTGCTTAGCGAGCTCGTCGACAACGCCGTCGCGCTGTACGTCGGTGCGCACGCGACGCCCAGCGGTGTCGTTGTTGCACGTGACTACTCAAGCGACCTGCCCACCGTCGCCGCGGACCGAACGCAGATCGGCACTGTCGTCACCAACCTCGTCAAAAACGCCGTCGAAGCCATGCACGCGGCCGGCACGTTGCGCCTCGGCCTGCGGCGCGTGGACAGCATGTGCGAGCTCGTCGTCGCCGATACCGGCCCCGGCATCGCCCCCGAGGTGCGCGACCGTTTGTTCACGCCGTATGTGACCACGAAGGGCAGCCGCGGCACGGGTCTTGGCCTAGCGCTCGCCCACCGCATCGTTGTCGAACACGGCGGAACCATCGAAGCGGGCGGCGGCTCGATGGGCGCGGTGTTCACGGTGCGCTTACCCATCGAGGCTGCCCCGCCGGTCGAACAGCCCACTCACGCGACCGAGCCGCCCAGCGCACGCTGAGCGCACGCTATGCGCGGGCTAAGCGTTTTTCAGTGGCAAGCTCACCGCGATGGTACAGCCGCCGCCGCTGCGCTCCTCGACGCGCGCGGTGCCGCCGTGCGCCACCGCGAGTTCACGCACCAGCGCCAGCCCTAAGCCGGTGCCGACGACGTGCTCTTGGCCGGGGCGCTGCACGCGGTAAAAACGCTGAAACACGCGATCGCGGTG
>JAYTVG010000233.1:0-6860 GCA_043744135.1 Deltaproteobacteria bacterium
GACTGCAGCGGCCGCCACCGCCCCGCCCAAAGCGACGCCGCCAGCGAAACCTGTACCCGTCGCTGCCGCGCCAACGGTTGCGCCGTCGACGCCGAACCCGTCGACGATTATTCCAACCGATGCGTATGACGTCGTCATCATCGGCGCTGGCCCGGGTGGTTACGTCGCTGCTGCGCGCGCCGGTGCGCTTGGCTTGCGCGTCGCCGTCGTCGAAAAAGACAAAGCCCTCGGTGGCACGTGTTTGCATCGCGGCTGCATCCCCACCAAAGCGTTGTTGCACGCCGCCGATCTCGTCGGCGACATTAAAGACGGCGCCAAGATGGGCGTGCTCACCGACGGCGTGCGCGTCGACTGGCCCGCGGTGCAAAAGCACAAGGCCCAGGTCATCGCGGCCAACGCCGGCGGCGTGGCGCATTTGATGAAGTCGCGCAAGGTCGACGTCATCAGCGGTTTTGCCCGCTTGACCGGACCAAACACGCTGAGCGTGAAGCTGGCTGACGGCACTGACAAAACCGTACACAGCAAAAACGTCGTGCTCGCGGTCGGTAGCAAGCCGCGCGAGCTGCCGTTTGCGAAGTTCGATGGCGCTCACGTGTTGTCGTCGGACCACTTGACGGGCGACTACGATAAAATTCCAGGCTCGCTCACCATCATCGGCGGTGGCGTCATCGGTATCGAGTTTGCGAGTCTGTTTGCGCGCCTCGGCACCAAGGTGACGGTGCTTGAGATGCTTGACCGCATCGTGATGCCGGCGGACCCCGAGGCCAGCAAAGAATTGCACAAGGAACTTGAGCGCCAAGGCTGCGAGATCAAATGCAATGTCAAAGTTGTCGACGTTAAGGTCGCAGGCAGCACGGTGTCGACGACGTTTGAAGACGCGCACGGACAAAAAGCCGTGGTGCAAAGCGAGAAGCTGTTGGTTGCTGTTGGCCGCCCGGCGCTCACTGAGGGCATCGGCATCGAGAGCACTATGGCCAAAGTTGAGCGCGGCTTTGTCGTGGTCAACGGCAACATGGAGAGTGCGCAAGGGGGTCTGTTTGCGATCGGTGATTGCGTCAACACGCCGTGGCTCGCGCACGTAGCGAGCGCCGAGGGCATCATTGCCGTCGAGACCATCGCGCACCGCATGGGAAAGCTCGCGAACCCGCCCGCCGTGCTCAACTATGATCACACGCCAAGCTGCGTGTACTCGGATCCGCCGCTGGCTTGGGCTGGCATCACCGAGGAAGAAGCCACCAAGCGCGGGTATACCGTGAAGGTCGGCAAGCTCGACTGGTCCAAAAACGCCAAGGCCAGCATCCTTGGTAAAAAGCGCGGCTTCGTGAAGTTCGTCGTCGATGCGAAGCACGGCGAAATCTTGGGCGTGCACATCGTAGGCCCCAACGCCACTGACCTGCTCGCTGAGCCCGCCTACGCGATGGCGATGGAGACCACCATCCACGACATCGCTGCCACCGTGCACGCGCACCCAACGCTGTACGAGGCCATCTACGAGGCTGCGGCGATCGCTGCCGGTCGCGCTGTGCACGGCTAAGGCGTGCGCGTCGTCGATCTCGGCGCGCTGGTGCCTTACCACGACGGCATGCTCACCATGCGCGACGCCATCGCGCGCGTGGATGTCGACGGGCCGGTGCTGCTGTTGCTTGAGCATACGCCCACCTTCACCACCACACGGCGCGGCGGTGCCGGCGCACTGTTGTCGAGCGCCGCGCAAATCGCGGCCGATGGCATCGACGTCACCGAGACCGATCGCGGTGGCGATGTGACCTTTCACGGACCCGGCCAGCTCGTTGGCTACCCGATCGTCCGGCTCGCTGACACAAGCTTAGGCAGCAACATCGTCGGCTATGTGCGCGCGCTCGAGGCTGCGCTCGTGCGCGCAAGTGTCGCGCTGGGTGTAGTCGATGCCCACGCCAAGTCCGAACGTGACGCGGACGGCAACCACCTGACAGGCGTGTGGTGTGACGACGCCCGCGTGCGCGACGATGCGAAGTTGTGCGCGATCGGCGTCGGCGTCGGCGGCGGCGTGACGCGTCACGGTTTCGCGCTCAACATCGACATCGAGCTCGAACGCTATTTGAAGCACAGCGTGCCCTGCGGCCTGAGCGCGCACACCGCGACCAGCTTGCAGCGCGTGCTTGCGTCGACGCCCTCGCGCGCCGACGTGGTGGCGGCGGTGACCCGCGAACTGGCTGCGCTGTGGGTGCTGCATCGCCCGCTCACGCGTTGACGTGTGGTGCCGACGCCAACAACAATCACATGGCTTCATCGCGCAACACCGCGTCGCGCGCGTGCGCCTCAGCGCTCTCTTGCGCGGTCTGTGGCCACAGTTGGCCTTGATCAAACAACACTGATTTCATGCGCGCGATCAACTCTTCGAGGCCGTCACCGGTCACAGCACTGGTGCGCACCGCCCGCAAGCGCAACGCCTCACCGGCGCCGCCAGCTTGGCGCTCGCTTAAGCGATCGCTTTTATTTAACACCACCAGACGCGGCGTTTGCAGAAGTTGCAGGTTTTTGAGCACCACTTCGACGGCGTCGATGTGCTTGTGCCTGCGCTCGTCGGCGCCATCGACCACGTGCAAAAACAAGTCGGCGTCGTGCAGTTCCTCAAGCGTGGCCGAAAACGCATTCACGAGCGTCGTGGGTAAGTCGCGGATGAAGCCGACGGTGTCGATCAGCACGACCTCGCGTTCGTGAGGAAAGCGCAGGCGCCGCGAGGTGGGGTCGAGCGTCGCGAACATTTCATTGGCGGCGTACACGCTCGCGCCCGTCAAACGGTTGAGCAGCGAGCTTTTTCCCGCGTTGGTGTAGCCGACCACGGCCACCACGGGAATGTCGCGCGCATTGCGGGTTTTGCGGCGGCGGTGGCGTTCGCCAGCGTAGCGCTCCAGCTCGAGCCCCAGGCGCGTGACCTTTTCCTTCGCGCGCCGTTTGTCGATCTCAAGGCGCGTCTCGCCCGGCCCCTGCCCGCCGATGCCGCCGCTGAGCCGCGACATGCCACTTTGACGTTCTTTGAGACGTGGAAGTGAGTACTTGAGCTGCGCGAGCTCAACCTGCAGCTTGCCACCACGGCTTTTGGCCCGACGCGCAAAAATGTCTAAGATCAGCATCGTGCGGTCGAGCACCTTGAGGTCCGTGTTGTCGGTGATGCTGTGCAACTGTGACGGCGACAGCTCGCGGTCAAAGATGATCATCTCAGCGCCGCGGTGCAGCGCCAGCAGGCAAATCTCTTCCAGCTTGCCCTTGCCCACCAGGGTGCGCGGATCGAGTTCCTTGCGCGCCTGCAGCACCACCTCGACGACGCGCACCCCCGCCGTGCGCGCCAGTTCCATGAGCTCGTCCATGGACGCCTGCGCTTCGTGCTTGGGTCCTGTGTGCACGCCGATCAGCACCGCGACGTCGCGCTCGCCGGCGATTTTGGCGCTGGCACGGGCGCCTTCGGATTTTTTCGTCAGCTCCCCTTCGAGTTCGGCGATCAGCGCGCCGAAGTCCATCGTAATCGCTGCGATGGTTGCAAAAGTGTCTACATTGGTGCGCACTTCGTTGGTGGTGGTGTCGCCTGCGCGCACGCCCACTGCGCCCAGCACGGCATCGGGCAGCAGCGTTGCAAGCGCGCACCGACCACTCCTGCCGTCGTTTTGCGCCTCCAGCATGAACACGCAGTCGAGCTTGAGTTTTTCGAGGTCGGTGACGAGGTCTTTGTCGACATGAAACGTGCCGTCTTTGCGCTCTGGGCGCGCCACCAACAATCGCAAACCGCGCAAGCGCCCACCCGCCGCGCGCAAACGCCCGACATCGGGGAGGTACAAACGCGTCGCTTCACCCAGCGCGGTTTCGATGACTGCGCCGCGCCGGTCGCACAACACGCCGACCATGCGGCCTGTGTCCGCGGCGCATTCACACAACGCACGCGCCATCTCCGGCGTGCACACCAAGCGCGCCGACGCGCTGCGCTGCGCCAACCGTTCGAGCTTTTTGTGTTGGCTCGCCTTGAGCCCTTGAGTCTTACCGAACACTGCCTTCACTGCGCGCTCCTCACCCATGCATCCACGACGACGTAGCCATGAAACGAAACTGTCATTGCGACACCTTGAGCGCCTCGCGCACGGCGTCGTAGTCCGCGTCCGTCGCCACACGAAAGCCCGACACGCGCTCCATTTTTGCACTCGAGCCGCCGTCCGCCGGTCGGTACGCCAAAAACGCGTCGACGATCGCCTGCTGCCGCTCGGCGTTCAAGCCGGTGCGCAGCGTCACGGCGTCGTTGGGCGAGCGGCCGAGAAACGCCAACTGCCGCACGCGCCCAACCTGCACACCCGCGCGGTCGGCAGCAAGGTATGCGCTTGAGTACGTCGCGGCCGCATCACACACACCGTCGACGAGATCGCGCAGGCTTTGCATATGGCTGCCCGACAAATGGCTGACGACGTCGCGGTCAGGGTCGATGCCCGCACGCTTGAGTGCCAATCGCGGAAACAAATAGCCGGTCGTCGACTTGGTGTCTGGGAAGCAAAAGCGTTTGCCCTTGAGTCCCGCGAGATCGGCGATGGCTTCGGCGCCGTCGTGCACGTACAAAATGCTGTCGGTGCCGACGCTACCCTCCGCAATTTTCGTGGCCACGATCCGCACCGCCGGCTCTTTGGTTTTGGTGTCGGTGTACAAATACGGCGGCAGCGCGGCGACGTCGGCCTCACGCGTCAACAACATGCGCTGCAGGTCGTCGTAGGTCTTGGCGACGCGCACCTCAACGGGAGCGTGCAAGCGCGCCTGCAAAAACAACCGCAACGGCTCAGCGTCTGCGGCGATCATGCTGGCGTCGGCAGCGGGCGCTAAGCCGAGCACCAGCGGCGCGCCCGTCAGCGCCACGTCGCGGGTGGCAAACCATAACACCGCCGCCAGCACGGCCACCGCGACAACACCGATGCTGGCGACCCAGCTGCGCACGCGTGAGACTTTGTCGGCCGTGACGACGTTGTTTTTGGGGGTTGCCGCGGCGTGGGGCGACGCGACCGATGCCGGCACCACCAACGCCGCCGACGCGCCGCGTTTTTTGCCCACCAACGTTGGCTCGTCAGTCGCGCGCGCGACGTCGTCAGTGCCCGGTGTCGCACGGGTGCGGTCTTGCGCTTGCGCCAGCAAGTCGGCGGCGCGTTGCCGCTGCGCGTCGCCCAACAGCGGCGCGACGAACTTCGCTGCGTCGTCGACACCGCAAGCGATGTCGCTGGTGCGGCAGGCCTCAAGCAGCGCGCGGCGCATCAGATCGGCGCTCGCGTACCGGTCATCACGCGCAGGCGCGAGCGCGGTGTTCAACACCGCCAACAGCTCCGCGGACACGTCGGTGCGTAGCGCGCCGAGGTCTTTGACGTCGCCGTTGATGATGGCGTGCATGGTGTCGAGCTCACTGTTGCGCTTAAACAACCGCTCTTGCGCGAGCGCCTCCCACAACACGATGCCGAGCGCAAACACGTCGCTGCGCCGATCGAGCGGCGCCTGCCGGCACTGCTCAGGCGACATATAGTGCACCTTGCCTTTGAGGGCGCCAGTTCGCGTGCTGTCCTCGAGCTCGGCGACCTCGGTGGCCTTAGCGATGCCAAAGTCCAGCAGCTTGGTGTGGCCGTCGCTGGTGACGATGAGATTGTGCGGCGAAATATCGCGGTGCACGAGCCCGAGCGGCTTGCCGTTGGCGTCGAGCAGCTCGTGGGCGGCATGGGCGCCGGCGCAGGCTTGGGCGATCATCGACACGGCGGCGCCGACGGGGGTCGGGCGCTGCTGGCCGATAGCCGCCACCAACACATCACGCACGGAACTGCCGGGCACGTACTCCATCGCCAAAAATGGCGCGCCATTTTCGTCTTGCTGCAGCTCCAAAACGCCGACGACGTTTGGGTGGTTGAGCCGCGCGGTGTGGCGTGCCTCCGCCAAAAACATCTCAACGAACGCGTGGTGCACAGCGAGGTGCGGCAAGATCCGCTTCACGACCACCAAGCGCTGCAGGCCCGCCATGCCGCGCTCGCAACAGACAAAGATCTCGGCCATGCCACCGATGGCAATGCGGTCGATCACCTCGTAGCGGCCCAACATTTTGGGCAATGGCGGCGTTGATGCCGTGTGCGCAAAGGGTTCGCTTTTGGAGATGGCCACCTGTGAAGTGTAGTGCCTATTGACGAGCGCCGCTAACGCGCTGTCCTGACCGCTGTTCGGCGTCATCGCCGACGGTGACGCCGGCGCGTCCCAAGCGCTGTCGCAGCTCCGCCCGATCGACGGCGCGCGCCAGCGCCTCGGCGGGCTCGACGAGCTTGCGCTCGACCAAGTCAGCGAGGGCGTCGTTGAGCGTCAGCATCCCCAGCTGTTTGCCGGTTTGCATCACGGAAGCGAGTTGGTGGGTCTTGGCTTCACGGATCAGGTTTGCAACCGCGGGCTGTACCAACAAGATCTCGAGTGCTGCGATGCGCCCACCGCCCTTTTTTTTGCACAGCGTCTGGGACACCACGCCTTTGAGCGCCTCCGCCAACATCGTGCGGATCTGCGACTGGGTGTCCGCAGGAAATTGATCGATGACGCGATCCACCGTCGACGCTGCGGTGTTGGTGTGCAAGGTGCCAAACACCAAGTGCCCGGTTTCCGCAGTCTCAATCGCAATCGCCACCGTCTCCAAATCGCGCAGCTCGCCGACCAAAACGATGTCAGGATCTTCGCGCAAGGCTGCACGCAGCGCGCGCTTAAATCCCTCGGTGTGGTTGCCAACTTCCCGTTGGTTAATCACGCAGCGCTTGTCTTGGTGCACGAATTCGATGGGGTCTTCAATGGTGATGATGTGCGCCGAGCGGTTGCGGTTGATGTAGTCGATCATCGCCGCCAGC
>JAYTVG010000234.1:0-6846 GCA_043744135.1 Deltaproteobacteria bacterium
CTGCAGTTGGTCGGCTGGGCAGAACCGCCGCACTACGATGCCACGACGAAGAAACTGTACTGGGCCACGGAGCTCAAAAACCTCGACCATGGTACGGACTCGTTGAACTACGACGTGCGCTTGCTCGGCCGTGAGGGCGTGTTGTCGCTCAACGCCATCGCCAACTTCGACCAACTCAACCAAGTGCGCGACGCGATGCAGCCGCTGCCGCAGATCGCCGAGTTCAACGCAAACTACCGCTACGGCGAATTCAACAAGAAGACCGATCGCCTCGCGGAGTACGGCATTGGCGCGCTCATCGTCGGTGGCATCGCAGCCAAAGCCGGTCTGTTTGGCAAGCTCGCGTTGGTGTTGCTCGCGGCCAAAAAATTCATCGTGATCGGTGCGATCGGCGCGCTGGCGTTTGTGCGCAAAGTCTTTGGCGGCAAAGGCAGCGCCAAGGCACCGACGCCACCCTCGTAATCAACGCGCGCTAGCGGGTCTTCGCTGGCGGCTGCCCTTCTTCGTCCAAACGCCGCATCGCCTCCAGCAGCAAAAACGTCGTTGGCGCGTCGATGTTGTAGGCGGGCGGTTTGTCGCCGTAGTGAATGCGAAAGAAGCCGTCTTTGTGACGGACCAGCAGGTAAAAGGCCTCGTCAGCGCGCAGTGAGCCACATTCCGCGTAGCGCACTTGGCCGTTTTCAAACGCGATCATGCCTTTGTCGCCGTCGGTGGGGACGAGGTCTACGCGTGCGGTCTTGCGCCCCATCTCAAGGGACTGGACGATTTCTGGCACCGGCATCTGCCGCAGTGTGCCCATCACGCCCGTCGGCATCGCCGCCACGCTGGCGCCGTCGTCGTCTTCGCCGAACGGCAACTCTGGCAGGCTGTCGAGATCGGCGATGGGTGCGGCGGTGCTGACGGGCGCGCGCTGCGGCGCTGTGCTGGGGCGCGCGACTGGGGCCGCAAGTTGTGGCGGCGTTGAAAACAACCCGCTGCGCTCTGCGACCGCTTCACCGTCGTGACTGCCGCGGGCGTTGCCCTTGCCGACCGCGCGCCGCACTTTGGACAGCACCACTTCAAAGCGCAGCGGTTCGCTGAAATAGTCATCCGCACCGAGGTCAAGGTGGCGGGTCGCCAAGGTGTCGTCGCGCGGGCCCATAACAAAAAACGGCAGCTCAGCGGTGCGGGCCTGCTGACGCACAAACAGCAACAACGCCTGGGCGTTTTCTGCGCTGACGTCGTGCGAGCACAACACGCAGCTGGGCGGGCGCGTCTTTAAGATCTCGAGCGCCGCGCGACCGGTGACAACGTGTTCAACGCGCATGCCTTCTTGCACCAAGCGGCCACCAAAGCGCGCGGCCTTGTGCTCATCGTGCGTGACGACGAGGACAGTGGGCGCGCTTACGACGCCAGAGTTCGCGGTCAGCGCGCGGTAGACTTCAACAGTGGCAGCGGTGATCGACTTGCGCGCTGCCACAAAAATCTCGACCGACGATGCTGCCATCAAGCTTTTGAGCTCCTCAATGGTGTTTTTGTCGAACGGATCGGCCATGGCGAGCGCTAGGCGCCCGCTGTCTAAGCTCAAGGGCAACACGCGGCGCGCCAGCACGTAGGTTTGCGGCACGCGGCGCACCAGCGAAGGGGCAGGGCGCCGCGCGAGCAGGGCGTCGTCAGACAGACGCAGCGCGCCTGCTGCACTGGCCAAGCCGATGGCCACCAAGGCGTCGCTGGTGGCGCCTTGCGCGCAGAGAATTTCGATGACCCGCCCGCCGCGCAGCACATGCTCCGCGACTGCGGCGTCGACGGCTGTGTCGCTGACGACCCGACGTTCGATGAGGGCGCGCACGGCCGGGTCGCGACGCGCCAAATCGGCGCGTGCCAACCGTTGATCGGGATCGGTGTGCTCGCCCGTTTGGTCGTTGAGTTCCGCGCGTGGTGCCTGCGTCGCTGGCGGCGGGGGGTCTGCGAGCAGCGGCCGTTTGCTTTCGCGTTTAGGTGCCTGCGGCAACGGCTCGTCCGCGGGCAGCAAGCGCGGCATCGGCCGCGCCATCGCGCCGGGCGGTTGGGGTCGCAGTGGCGGTGGCACTGGCGGTATCGAGGCCGCGGTCTCCGCACGCAGCGCCGGTCGCACTTGGGGTGGCGCGCCGGCAGCGCGCGCCGCGCCCGCGGTTGGTGTGGCGCTCGTGGTCGTGGTCGCCGTCGGCGACCTCAACGGCAGGGTGTCCGCTCGACGCAGCAGCTCGGTGCGCGCTTCGCCTTCACGCGCGATGGCGGCGGGTCGCTCCAGCGTCGGAATCGGGATCAGCTCCACGAGCGGCGTCGGTGAAGCGCGTGGCGTCGGCGCGCGCGCGGGCACCATCCGCGGCGCGACGGCGGCGGCAGGCGGCGGCTGCTGCAAAGGCTCCAGGGTCGGCAGCCGATCCACCGGCGACAGCGTCGCGACAGCGTCCGACGGCAACCGTGTGCTCAGCGTGCCGCCCGGCGGCGGTGTCTTTATCTCGCGTTTGTCGACGGCGCGCAGCGTGCGCTGGACCAGCTCAGCGAACTGCGCGCGATCGAGCGTCAAGTTGAGCGTGCGCGCGACTTCAAGCACGCGCTCCACCCACTCGAGGGGCTGCAGCTGCTGCGCACCGATGCCTAAAGCGCGGCCGACGACACGATCGAGCGCGACTGGCAACGGCGCGCGTGCCTGGCCGCCGCGCAAGACCGGCACCAGGTCGTACAACAGCGCCCCGACACCCGCGAGATCGAAACGCGACGACGTGCTGCTGTCGGGGCTGCCGTCATCTCGCGGTGTGCACAATCCGGTCAGCCACACCTGCCCCTGCGGGCCGATGCGCACGTGCCCCAGCGAGACGTCGCCGTGCCCGAGGGCGGGCGCCCCGCCACCGTCATGCAGGCCCGCGACGGCGCGCGCGAGGTCCACCAACACCAACAGCGTGGCCTCAAGCCCCATCACCACGCGGCGATCTCTCAGCGAGTTGCACAGCTCCACGAGGTCGATGCCGTCTAAAAATGGCGCGACGGTAAACGGCACGCCGCCCATCATGCCGTGGCCGAGGTGCCGCACCAGGTTTGGGTGCTGCTTGCTCAACAGCGACTCGCAGCGGGCCAGCAGTGCTGGATGCATCGATGCCGGCAGCCGGCTGTACACCTTCAAAAAAAACGGCCCACCTTGCGTGTTGTGGGTGGCCGTATAGCGGTCGGTGAGCGCGGAGCGCCCGAGGTCTGACAGCAGCGTGAAGTCGCCCAAACGCGTCACGTGCGTGCCCCTTTAACGTCGACCGCGCGCGCGTCGATGCCGCTGCGCACGCTCAGCGCAGCGCGCCGTTGCCTGCAGGCCGCACGCGCGCCGAGCCTGGGCCGGCACAAAAACGCACAGATCGCTGAGCCGCGAAAACCAACCATGCCATCACTTAGCACTCGTACTTGCCCGACCGCGAGCATCCAGCTAATCGAGACGCGTGCCTGTCACTTTCAACCGCGAGTTTTGCCAGTCGACCACCTTGGGCGGCGCGCGCCGAGGTCGGGCCGCAGGGCAACCTCAGATGCTTGCATTGCGTTGCCCGCACAACGTTGCGGCCGAGCTTTGTTGCACCGTTCATCGCGCAAGGTCGTCCACCGCCCCCCGTCACAAACGCGTGTCCGCCTTCACGTCGACGGCGTTGTTTGCGGTGGCGTTGGTGGCCTGCGCACCCGGCGGCGACGTGCTGCCGGTGGACGGCCCGCGCTTTCCGACCGGTCTGGCGGTGACACCCGACGGCAACCATTTGCTCGTGGTGTCGTCCAACTACGACCTGGCGTTTGCGGATGGCGCGCTGTTGGTGGCGGATTTGCAAAAGGTGCGAAAAGAGACCCGCAACGCAACCGCCAAGACCGTCGTGACGGGCGCGTATACCGCGAGCGCATTTCTGCCGGCCTTCGGTGATGCGCCAGTGGTCTCGACGGACGGCTCTCGTGTATGGGTGCCTTCGCGGGGCGAAAACGTATTGTCGTCCCTCGACCTGACAAGCGCGGGTGTGCTGAGTTGCGGCACCGGTGCGAGCACGTCGCCGCGCTGTGGCGTCAGCCCTCGCGTGTTGGCGTTGCCACAAAACGACCCGTTCACGATGGTGTTGTTGAGCGAATCCACCAGCGCTGGCGGCGCGCTGCTGCGCGCGGAGGGCTTCATCACCTGCTTGTCGTCGCCTGATGTGTTCATGTTTGCCGACGATGCTGGCGAAAGCGGCGCGCGCCGCATGCAGCTCACGGGCGCCATCCACCTCGGCGACGGCGTGCTCGGCGTGCGCTCTGCGCTGGTGCGTCCGCAAAACGCCAACGCCGACGCGCGCGCCATCGCCGCCGTGGAGCTCGATCCGGCCGCGGCCGTGGTCGGCGCGTTGTTGGTCACATTCGCGCCGCGCGGTGCCGCGGACGTGCGCGTCTTTGACGTCACCGGCGAGACTGGTGCGCAAGCGGTGCGCGACATGGTGCTGGTGCCGGGAGGGCCCGGCGAAAACGACGCGCTCATCGTGGCGTTGCGCGTGCCCGACGCGCTGGCTCGCTTCGAGCTCGACGACAGCGACGGCACGCCGGTCCCGCACCTCGCGGGTCTCGCGCCGACGTGTCGCACGCCGACGTCGCTGGCGGTGGTCGAGCCCGTGCCCGGCCAGACACGCGTGCTTGTGACTTGCCAAGACAGCGACGCGGTGGAGATGGTCGATCCGCTGACTTTGGTCGCCACCGACGCGGTGCGTTTCGCGGGCCGTGGGCCCTATGACGTCGTTGTCAACGCTGCCGTCACGCCACCCGAAGCGTACGTGTCGTTTTTTTTGGATAACTCCATCGGTGTGCTGTCCGTCGAGCGCGACGGTGCGCCACACCTGACCTTGCGCGGGCGCATTGGTGCAGCCACGACCCGCCCCGAGGATGGCCGCGAATGATGTCGCACCGACCAAGCCGCGTCGCTGTGCTGTTGGCGCTTGCGCTGTTGTCGGTCGCCGCCAACTGCGAGCAGTGCCAGCCGGTGCCTAACCCGCGCCGCGGCAACGTCGACCGCGTGACGGACGCAGTGCTCGTGACCGGCGCCGATCAGCACACGTACCTGGTGAGCGCCAACCCCGAACTGCAGCACTTGCGCGTGCTCGACCTGACCGCGGAGGTCTTCGTCGACGGCCCCAACCGCTACTTTCCGTTGTCGATCCCGGTCGGCGATCAAACGGCGCGGTTGGCGGTGTCGGACCTCAACGCGACGCGCTTGTTCGCCCTCGACAGCGCGTCAGACAGCGTCGTCATGATCGGTACCGCCGCGGCCACTGCTGCCGAGCGCTGGCAGGTGATAGGCGAGCCTATCGCGTGCGAGACCGGCGCCATCGACATCGCCGTCACCGCGCGCGACGGCTTGTTTTCATTGTGGTTGACGCTGAGCGACCGCGGTGCGCTGCAGCACTTGGTGGTGGATGCAGCCGGCGCCGTCAGCACCGACGCGCTGGTCGCGCTCGCGCCGGACGCGAGACCGTTTAACGTCGAGGCGGACGTCGACGGCATCACCTTGTTGGTGTCCGATGCGCAAGGCAGCGCGGTGCACGTCGTCGACGTCGCGAGCGCGAGCTACCTGCGCGGCTTGGACGTCGGCGGCCCCACCGGCGCGATTTCGATCGGCGCCGTGCAGCTCGCCGATGGCATGGCGCCGGTCGCATTGGTGGCGCGTCGCGACGCCACCGAAGTGTGGGCGCTTCGGCTGTTGCGGCCTGGCTTTCGCGAGGACGCCTATGCCGTGCTCGGCGGCGTCGAGACCGGCACGCTGCCGCTTGTGACCTACGTGCCCAATCAGACCGATTCAACGACCGTGTGCTGCCGCGGCCTCAGCAGCGACAGTGTCGCGCGCGGCGAAGCGACACGCGCGTGGGGTGCCGTCGGCTTAGCCAATGGCACGGTGATTTATCTGGCACTGTCCGCTGCCACCGACGACCCGCTGCGGCGCGTTGTGCGCGTCATCGACGACGACCCCGCCACCGTCGCGTTTGACGACGTGCTCATCGATCCGATCAGCGGCACCGACAACCTGTTTGTGCCGGGACCCGGTGTCGACGGCGCGCTGCGTCGGCCCGTGCCGCAGGTGCGCGCGCGTGAGCCGCAAGGGGACCCGCCCTTCGCAGCCATCGCGTCCCCCGACGAAATCATCTTGTTGGTGTACGAGGGCGTGGCGCCCAACCTGGCCCGCATGCGGGTTGCTTATGCCGCCGGCAGCGCGACCGCCGCGACAAATTTCGTTGCGCGTGACGTGCGCGTCGGCGACCGAGCCACGTTCGTCGCGCAAGACGTGCCGGCGCAGTGCGCTGATCGCAAGTTGACGGCGACGGTACTGGCCGTTTCCGACGGGGTGTTCACCGTCGAACGCGGCGCTGGCACCGACGCCCTCGACGCTGCCGACGAGGCGTGTTTGATCGGCAACGGCGAGGTGCGGGCGAGCGTCGCGGTGGCGCGAGCATTCGTCGCAACCGATCGCGACGGCGCCTACCTCGGGCGCTTGGTGCTGTTGCCCGCGGACTTTGACGCGGCCGTCGATGCGCTGCCACCCGACGGCGAGGTGTTGGTGTCCGGCGGCGCATTGTCGGTGCTGCAAAGTCCCGTTGGCGAACCCTACCGCGACAGCCGCTTGGCCGTGCCCCTCGACCCGCACGTCGTCACGCTCGGGTTGAACTTGGCGGCGTCTGTCAACGCGGGCGGTGTTGGCCAAGCCGGTTACGTCGCCACCAGCATGGTCGGCGGCATCATGCGCTTTCCCAAGCCCACCGACGCCACCAAAATCATCAGCGCGCGCCGCATGATCGTCACGACCGGCAGCGCTGATGGCGCCGGCACAAACGTGGTGTTGTCCTGCGA
>JAYTVG010000235.1:0-2120 GCA_043744135.1 Deltaproteobacteria bacterium
TTTTGCTCGGCTTCACACTGTTGTCGGTGGAGACGTTCGCGCCGCGCTTTTTAAACAACGGCACCGAAAAGGTCGTGCTCGAGCCGGTGGCGGGGGCAGGCGAGACGCTCAACTACCTGTTGCGCGTACAAAACGATGGCAGCGCTAACGCCACCAACACTGTCATCAAAGATCAACTCCCCGCGGGCGTCAGTTACGTCGCTGGCAGCACCACCAACACCTGCGGCGTCGCGAGTGCCGATGTCGCGGGCACAAGCCCTGTGCTGCGTGCGGCGGGCTTAAACATCGCGACGCTCGCAGTTGGTGCGCGTTGCGAGGTGCGCTTTCGCGCCACCGTCAACGCCAACGTCGTCGATGGCACCGTGCTGTCGAATTTCTTCACCGTTGAGGCCACCGGCGTGCCAGCGCTCAGCGTCGGTCCCGCGACGACGACGATCGAAGCAGCGCGGCTCGGCACGCCCCAAAAGACCGTCACGGTGCTCGGCGGTGGTGCACCTGAGCCCGGTGCCACCCTGCTGTACACCGTGCGCATCAACAACATCGGCGATCGTTCAGCGCCAGGCGTTCACATCACCGACGACCTGCCAGTGACACTCGACAACTTGCAAGTGATAGCGATTCCTGCCGGCGCCGTCGACGCGTCAAGCGCCGCAACTCACCGCCTCGACGTCACAAACATCACGGTGGCTGCCGGTGCCAGTGCCGAGGTGCGCTTCACCGCCACCATTCGCAGCAACACGCCGAGCGGCACCGCCATCGTTAACCAAGCCAGTGTCGATCAGCCGTCGCTCGCCGACGTGCTGTTGACCGACGACCCCACCATCAACGTTGTGCCGCTCGATCCGACGGTGGTCGTGGTGGCAGCCGGCCTAAGCTTGATCGGCTCCAGCAAATCTGCCAGCGACGTCAACGGTGGAGTGCTTTCACCCGGCGACGTCGTGGAGTTTCGCATTCGCGTCAACAAGACCGGCGCCACCCCCACGGTCATCGACGTGCAAGATGCGCTGCCCGCCAACGTCGAAGCGTGCGTCGTGGTGTCCGCACCGGCCGGCGGCTTTTTAAACTGCGCGCCGGGCGGCACCAACGGCACCGGCCGCGTCGTCGGTGCGGTCGCGGTCGCGGGTGCAGCCGTCGGTGAGTTCGTCTTTCGCGCCACCGTGAGTGCTGCAGCGCCTGACGGTTTTAGCTTGCAAAACACCGCGCGCTTGACGCCCACCGCAGACGCGGCGTTCGCGCTGGATGTGTCGAGCGCCGCGCTGCTCGTGGTCGCTCGCGCCGATTTAACGACGTCACGCAAACGCGTCGTCGATCAAAATGGTGGCGACGTTCGTCCTGGCGATGTGCTCGACTACACCATCGACATCACCAACACCGGCACCGTGACAGCGAACAACACCGTGGTGTCCGATGCGGTTGACGCGCACTTGAGCATCGTCAGCGTGCTCGATGGTGGCGTCGCTGTCGGACAAAATCTCGCGTGGACGGTGCCGAGCCTCGCGGTCGGCGCCACCGTTGCTGTGCACTTCAGTGCGCGCGTTCTGCCGGGCACGCCGCATGGCACCCGCATCGACAACGTCGCGATTTTGACGCCGACAGCACCGCCAACACCGTTCACCACGCCGCTTGTGCGTGTCACCGTGGTCGCGGCACCGCAGTTGCGTTTGACCAAGAGCGCCATCGACGTTAACGGTGCGCCGTTTGAGCCCGGCGATACCGTGCGCTACGAGCTGACGCTCAAAAACGACGGCGACGGCGCCGCCGACACCGTCGTCGTTCGCGACACACTCGACGCCAGCTTCGCCGCGGCCGTGCTCAACGGCGGCGCACACCTTGAAGGCGGCGACGTGGTGTTCGCGGCGCAAGACATCCCGGCACTGCAAAGCGTCGCTCCGGGTGCTGTGGTCGCGTTGGCGTTTGACGCGCGCTTGCACGGCGTACTGGCAAACCAAACCGTGGTGCTCAACCAGGCGTTCGTCAGCGCCGTCGGCGTGCTTGCGACAGCTTCAGACGATCCCAATACGCCAGCACCGCTGGACGCTACACGCTTGGTGGTGACGAGCCAGGCGCGCTTGTTCATGACCAAGACCTTCGTCGACGACAACGGTGGTGCGCAACTGCCC
>JAYTVG010000236.1:0-2112 GCA_043744135.1 Deltaproteobacteria bacterium
AACGGCTTAAAAGGCCGCTGCTCTACCAGCTGAGCTACCGACCCACGTGAGCGCTCGTGAGGCTAACTAAAAGACATCGGCGGGGAAGTAAAACGCAAAACGCACGCGGGCCCATTTTTATGTGAACGCCCATGCAAAATGCCCAAGCGACGGCGCTTGGGCACTGCCACCACCACTGGATCGCGCGTTAGCCGCCGCTGTGCGGCCGGACAGCTCCGTTGGTCGCGATAGCCCCGTCCAGGGCTTGGCGTGCGCGGATCTCCTGAGCACGCGCGACGATTGCCTCGCCGTGGCTGCGCAGGGCCTTGAGCTCACTTTCACGTTGCGCGTGGGCAACGCGGTATTTCGACTCGAACGCATAGTGCATCTGCAGTGCGCCGTTGGTCTGCACATAAGCGATGGTGGCGTTGTCCCCGTTGATGAAGACGCCTTTGCCGTACGCGCGCACGCGGTGCTCGCCGAGCTCGAGCGCCGCGGCCTGCAAATACGGTGTCACTTCTTGTGCCTCGTGCGTCGACAGCGCGAGCTGCACGACGCCAGCCTCGTCCGCGGGCGTGTCGCGCACCACCGCAAAGACCGCGAGGCAACTGGCAAGCACGATGAGGAGAGGGAAGGCTGCGTGTTTCATGGGGCTCCAGTCGGTGGGTCCCATCACTGGTGCAAATCTGGTGCCGCCGGCCTCGGCAGGCCCAACGTCGCCGTATGCCGCCCGCACGCACCCTGTCTGCGCAAGTTGCGCAAGTTGCGCAGACGGCGCTTGCGCAAGTTGCGCAACGTTCAGCGTGTCGTGGCGCGTAGCGTTGCGCAGCCGATCAGCGCCAGCCCGCCTAACGCGAGAAAACCAGAGGCGCCCGCGGGTGCTGCCACGAAAAATACCGCGCAGCTCATCGCGGCCGACACGACGTATTGCAAGCGCAAGCCTGGGGCGTTTTCGATGGCGACGACGGCGGCGCCGATGCCCACGCTCGCGACCAGCAGCGACAAGGTACGCTCCGCGACCCACGCATCAAACGCGACCGTCGACGACATCCCGACGATTGCCGCGCACCCCGCCACGGTGAGCGGCAGCAAAAACGCTAAGCCCAGCCATGGCAGCGCGCGCACCAGCGCATGGGGATGCGGCGCGGGGGCAACCGCGAGCGGGCGCATGCGGCCCAGGTACCAAGCGAGCGCTGTGACGCCGAGCAGCGCGGGCCAGCCGACCGCCAACAGTTCGCTGACGTGGGGCGCAGACATGTCGAGCTGTCCAAACGCGTCGAGCGGCGCGCCAATCGGCTGCCACCCGCGCACAAAACCGTCCGGTAGCGCGCGGCGCAAATGCGGCACCAACATCGCGGCCACCGCGACGATGACCGCGCCAACGCCAAACGCCACCCGCATGACCCGCTGCGCGACAATGTCGTGGTCATGGGGCCGCACCTCGGTGCGAAATCCGCTCGGAGCAGCGCTCTGCCCGACCGCGTGGTGGTCAGCACGGCAGTCGGCGGCATGCGATGTGGCGACGAGATGCAAGGAGGCTGCGGCTTGCGCGGTCATGGCGGTTCCTTCGGTGGATGCGCGGTGGTGCGAACAAAACGGCGAGCGTTCTTGACTAACGTGCGGACGGCCTAAAGATTCCAAGCGCGCCATCGACGCGTCGATCTTGCAGCTCGAATTTAACCGAGTTTGGGAGGTCAATTCATCGACCTTGGAAGATGAACATTGAATTCACCGACCTTGGGAGGTGAACAGAGTAATTCACCGACCTTGGGAGGTGAGGGTCGATGAATTCCTTTGTTTGGGAGATGAACATCGAGCTACGCGGATCACACCCCGCGTGCCGATTTCGCTAACCCGCGACCGTCTATCGACGTTTGCTCAGCAAGCTGTACGCGACAGGGACGATCAGCAACGTGATGACCAGCGACAGCACTTGCCCGCCCACGATCACGCGCGCGAGCGCTGCACGCGATGCCGCACCCGGTCCGTGGGCGACGGTCATCGGCGCCATCGCGGCCACCAGCGTCAGCGTCGTCATCAAGATGGGGCGCAGGCGCAGTCGGTTGGCCTGTAAGATCGCCGCCCGCAGTGGCAGCCCCTGCCGGATAAGCGCATTGGTGGTGTCGACTTGCA
>JAYTVG010000237.1:0-2111 GCA_043744135.1 Deltaproteobacteria bacterium
GCATCGTGACCGCGTTGTCTTCGTTGTCGTGCGCTGCTGCGCCACAGGCGTTTTCACCGAGCGAAGGAGAAGGAGAAGGAGAGGGCGAAGGAGAAGGCGAAGGAGAAGGCGAAGGAGAAGGCGAAGGAGAAGGCGAGGGCCAGCTGCGCTTTTGGAACAACGCCACCGCGGCGTTTGATCCGCGCTTTGCTAGCATCCCGTCGTCGATGTCGACGGTGGAGCTGCTGCCCGACGTCACCATCGCCGTCGACGCGGTCGGTGTCGGCAGCGTGCGCTTCGTGGTTGACGATGTGGTGCGCACCGATACGCAAGCACCGTTTCGTTTGATTGAGCAAGACGCGGTGGACACGTGGACGCCGAGCGCGGGCGTGCACACCCTCAGCGCCGAGTTGTTTTACCGCGCGGACGCGACCGGCCCCGTCGCTGTGACCTTGTCGCAGACGCTGACGATTACGCTCGCAGGCACCGACACAACACCTGAGCAAGGTCGCCACCGCGAGTACACGTACTGGATCACCGACAGCGATGTGGTGGTGCAAAAAGACGCCGGCGGCAACTTCGTCGACGACAGCGGCGTGCAGGTTTTGGCCGCGGCCGACGTCAGCGCGCAAGACCAAGGCGCCGGTGAGGTGCGCTTGGTGAGCGACCCGGCGCTGCCGCAGTTGGAATTTTCGTTTTCGGTGCTGCTCCCCGAGGGTTTTGACTCAAACGTGCGCTACCCGCTGCTGGTGGTGTTGCACCACGGCTGGGAGAACTACCGCGGCACGGATGCCGACCCGCTGCTGCTTGAGCAACCACCTCTTAGCGGTGAGCGCTCGCTGACGCGCTCTTCGCTACGCAACACCTTCCCAGCCATCGTGCTCGTGCCGCAGCTGCAGTTTCACGGCGTCATTGACGGCATCAATAACGAGTGGGCGGCGTTTTTAGCCATCGACGGCAGCACGGGCGACGCCACCAGCGGGCCTGACTTTTCGGTTGGCGCCCGCCGCGCGCTCGACGTCATGGCCGCCCTCGTCGACGGCAGCTTGTCCATCGAAGGCCAAGCGGTTTTGGTCGACGTGGCGCGGCTGTACGTCACCGGCCACTCGATGGGCGGCTTAGGCACGTGGGACTTCATCGCGCGCGAACCCAATCGCTGGGCAGCCGCGGTGCCGATGGCGGGCTACCCCGACTTCAACGCAGCCGAGCGACTCGTCGACACACCCATCTGGGCCTTTCATCACCGCATCGATTGCTACAACACGTTTAACGGCTCCGACACCATGCACACACGCATCACACAAGAGTTCGGCGGCCAGCGCATGAAGCTGTCGGCGCTCGATTTCGACACCGGTGGCGCCTGCGACCAAGCGCACTTTCAAACACCCGACTACGCCTTCGCCGACGTCGCGCTGCTGCCGTGGATGTTTTCGCAAGTCAACGATCGACTGTAGCCGTCGAGCGCGGTGACAACGACGGTGGCGCGTTCGTGGCGGTCGCTCAACGACGTGACGATGGCACTGCGGTCACACGAGCTCGCCCGACGCCAGCAAAAAAATCACACCAACAACGCACGCAAGCGATCCACATGCTCCGCCGGCGCGCGCACGGTGATCTGCACGCCCGCCTCGTCCCACGCCTCACCCAACACACGCGCGTTTTGCCGAATCGCCCCGAGCGCTGACTGCTTGGCGTACGGCACCACCAGCGTGGCGTCTTGCATGCTGTCTTCAAAGTGTTCGACGAGCTTGGCGTGCAGCGCCGTGACGTCATCGCTGTCGAGTGCGCTCATTTGGATGGCTTGCTTGAATTCGCGCTTGAGACGTTTCTTGTCGGCGTCACTGACGCGATCGATCTTGTTTAAGATCAACAACGACGGCGTCTCGCTACTGTTTTTGCCCGGGGGTGCCAGTTCCTTGAGCACGCTTTGCGCCACCTCAAGCTGCGAGCGAAACGCCACGTCGCTGGCGTCGACCACAAACAACAGCAGCGCGGCTTCGTTGGCCTCATCAAGCGTGGAGCGAAAGCTCGCGACCAAATCGTGCGGCAGGTTTTTGATGAAGCCGACGGTGTCACTCACCAGCACGGTGGGGTGCGTGTGGGGGACCAGCGGCCGCACCGTGGTGCCCAAG
>JAYTVG010000238.1:0-2110 GCA_043744135.1 Deltaproteobacteria bacterium
CTTGGCGGGAAAAGGCAAAAAGATTGACGGCGAACGGCTCAAAAGCGAGCTCGACGAGATCGCCAACCAATCGAGCGATCGCGAGCGCGCCGCCACCGACGTCGAGCGGGCGGTCGATCAGTTGCTGTGCGTGTGGCTCATGAAAGACAAAATCGGGCAAACGTTTGATGGCGTCGTGCAGGGCGTGGCTGAGTTTGGTCTGTTCGTGTTGCTTGAGCCCGACACCGTTGAGGGGCTCATCCACGTCTCGGATATGCCGCGTGATTTTTGGCGGTTTGACGAGGTCACCCTGGCACTCACGGGGGAGCGCACCGGCGTGCGCCACGGCATCGGCGAACGCGTGAAAATCACCATTAGCAACGTCGACATCAACAAGCGCCAAATCGCGTTGCGGTTCGCGCAGGACGACGCTGCGCAAACGTCACCAGCACAGCGCGCACCGGTGCCCGAAGCCGCCGCACGCGGTCGTGCAGCAGCAGCGGGCACCGCAACCCGCGGTGCGGCGGTGCGCACCGGCAGCGATGCCGACAACCCCAAGTTGAACGCATGGGACGAGCGCATGCGCGCAGCACAGGCACGCGCACCGCGTGGGGGTGCACGCACAGGACGCGCACCTGCGCGCAGTGAGAATTCACGCGATGGACGCGGCGGCGATGGACGCGGCGGCGGTGGACGGGGCGGCGACGGACGCGGCGAACGGGCAGGGCAGCCGGCCGCGCGCGCGCCCGGGCCGAGCGCGAAACCGAAAGGGAAGTCGGGCAACGCCCAAAAAGCGCGAGGCCCGAAACGGTAGCGACGAACGGTCAGTGACGAAACAGCTGCAGGCGTTGAACCGCTGACATCAGCCACACAAGCCGCGCCGATCTGCTAGACCAGGCGGCGGAGCGATGGCCGAGTGGCTGAAGGCACCAGACTTGAAATCTGGCGTACCTGCAAGGGTATCGAGGGTTCGAATCCCTCTCGCTCCTACTTGCGCACTCTTTCAGGTGCGTCCCGATCAAGCCGCATCAGCGCAATCGGCAAGCGCAGCACCATCGGCGCTACGAACCCATCAACGCCGACTCAGTGCGGTTTCGGCCCTTGTGCTTGGCTGCGTACAGCAACTCGTCGGCGGCCTTCACGAGCGCTTTGGGCGTCGGATGATTTTGATTGCGCAACGTCGCGATGCCGATGGAGATGGTGACGGGCAAGCGCTTGTCGTCGTAGGTGAACGGATGGTTTTCAATCTGGCGACGAATGCGCTCGCAGATCAAAAATGCGCGCTCGTCGTCGGTGTCGCGCAGGATGATGCCGAACTCCTCGCCTCCGTAGCGGGCGAAGATGTCCTCCGTGCGCAGCATTTTTTGCACCAACGCTGACATCGACCGCAACACGTGGTCGCCCGCTTGATGGCCAAAGCCGTCGTTGAGCTTTTTAAAGAAGTCGATGTCGAACAACACCAAGCTGAGCGGCTGGCTGTGCCGAAAGTAAAACGCGAAGTCGGTTTTGAGTTGATCCGCGAAGTACTTCTTGTTGTAGGCGAGCGTTAACCCGTCGCGCGTTGCCGCGTCGTATTGCTCCTTTTGGAAGCGCTCCTCGATCTCGTCTTGAAACGAAAACTTCAAGATGGTGGAGGTGCCGAGCTGCACCTTGTCGCCGTCGGCAAGCGCGTGACGTTCAGCCCGCTCGCCATTGACGAAGACGCCGTTGGTGCTTTTGTTGTCGACGATAATGAGCCCTGCGGCGGCGCGCTCGACCCACGCGTGCTGGCGCGACACGCCTTCATCATCAATGAGGATTTCGTTTGTCGGTGCACGCCCGATGACGGTCTTATCGCCCGTCAGCTTGAACATTTTGCCGACGCTTCGTCCGTTGATGACGATGAGATACGCCGAACGATCGCCGAGCCGCACCGGGACGAGTCTTTCGATGTCCCTGGCCCCAAGGACGGTCGTTATTTCAACGTCGTCGCCGAACTCGCTTTTAGGCATGTGTTCCCTCCACGAACCATAGGAAGGGTTCGGCGCCCGACGCAACCGGGCTCGCGTATGGCTCAGTTTTGTGCCACCGCGCGCCACCGCGGGGCTCGACGGCGGCAAAAAATTGCGCACTGGCTTCCGCTCGCCAAGGC
>JAYTVG010000239.1:0-2110 GCA_043744135.1 Deltaproteobacteria bacterium
GGCGAAAACCAAACGCGCGCACGCTCGATGGCGTCGTGCGGCGTCCATACACGTAGCGCGACTGCACACCCAACGAACCACGCAAACGACAACGCCACCACAACCAGCAGCAACCGATCGCGCCGCGCGTTCAAGCGTGGGCCGGTCGTTGCACGTTGAAGGGGGTACGTTCACGCCAAGGTCGCATCAAAATCGCTCGCACGTGTAGTCGAGGCTTTGTGCAATGAGCGCGTGGTAGCGCTGCTCCAAATCGCGTGCGATGCGCTGCAGCTCCGGCTCGCGCATAAAGCCGCTGGCGGGTTTTAGTGAACGCCCCATCTCCTCGTGCCGTGACACCCGGTTCATGCCGCGGTCCACGCTGTCAGCGACCGACACCAGCGTTTGATACTGCACGCGCACGTCGTCACCGATGCCGTGCGCATCAAAAAACGCCTGCTCGACCGACGCGTCAACGCGATTGAGGGTGTCGATGACGCCGCGGTTTCGATCGACGACGTTTTGACCCCACAAGCGCAACAGGTCGTTGGCGATCGGTTGCTTGAGCCCATGCGCGCGCAAAAATTCCGGCCGGCCGTCCACCTTGGAGCGGTCGTGCACGCTGCAAAACAACGCGAGCATGGCTGCGTCCACGGCGGGAAAGCTCGATGGGTGGTGCGTCAGGACGGCTTGCGCAAGCACAGCGACACGTTTGATGTGCGCTTGCATATACGCGACAAGCTCGTCGGTGGAGGTGACCGAAAAGTACACGGCCATGCGCTGAGGTGCCTGCGAGCCACGTTTCGCTAATGGTGTCGCGACCGACGCAACACCCAGCGCGGCGACTGGCGCGGCGACCGGCGCGGCGAGCGGCACAGCAGCACGCAAAGCCGGCGGGCGTAACTCAGCGGGGATTCGTCGCAAGGCCACGTGAGGGCTTAGCGCAGTTGGCGCGCGTTGGCATCCGCAGTCGGTGGCGGCGCAATGCGCGCACGCAAGAGTTTCGCCCGCGGTCAACTTCGTGCACCATGCGCGCATGCACCATCCGTTATGGACCAGACGTTCGTTGTTGGCTGCCTCGGCACTGTTCGCGGGAGGCGCTGCGGCGGCGCCAGATCCGAGCAAAGCGACGCCAGCACCCGACGCACCGCTCGCGTACGCTTGGGAACCCGTCGGGCTGTCGTTCATCAAGCGCGCCCCGCACGTCATCGTCACCGAGGCGCACTTGCCCGCCACCCCCCAGCGCGTGTTTGCGATCTTGGCCGACCCTAAGCCCTGGCCGCGATGGCTGCCGCTGGTCAGCGACGTGCAGTACCGCAAGCCGATGGGCCTGGGCACCGAGCGCGATGTCACGTCGTCAATCGGCCCCATCATTCGCGAACGCTTTTTTCACTGGGACGAGGGCGAGCGCTTTTCGTTTTCGGTGTCAAGTGCGTCGTCCCCGGCGGGCGTGAGCTTCTTGGAAGACTACGTGCTCAAACCGGTGCGCGGCGGCACCACCCACTTGGTGTGGACGACCGCGTTTTCGGCGCAGTGGTGGGCGACTGCGCTTGGGCCTGCCATGGCGTCGGTGTTCACGGCCGTCGGTGCACCGTCGATGCAGCGCTTGGCCGTCGAGGTCTCAGCTCCTGCGTAGCGATGGCGGCGCCATGTGCGTCACGGCGCCCCCATGAAGATCGAGGTCACTCAACGCGAGCGCTGCCGACGGCGTCACGTCCGCGCCCTCAGGACAGTGCGTCACGTCGACAGCGACAACAACACGCGCGCTTCAGCCACGGTCGCGGGCTCGCGGCCCGTCAAACGCGTCAACGCCACGGCTTGCTGCACGAGCTCACCATTGCTCTTCGCCATCTCGCCGCTCGGCAAATAAAAGTTGTCCTCAAGCCCGACGCGAATGTTGCCGCCCAGCACCAGCGCCGACGCCACCAACCGCCACTGCTGTTTGCCGATGCCAATTACCTCCCAGGTGCTCTCGGTGGGGATGGTGTTTTTTTGCAACTGCAGCGCCTCAATGCTGAGCGGCAAGCCACCGAGCACGCCCATGATGAACGAGAATTGCGTGGGCTTTTTGAGCAGCCCCATATCGTACAGCGGTGCGGTGGAGTTGGTGTGGCCGGTGTCGAAGCACTCCATC
>JAYTVG010000240.1:0-2108 GCA_043744135.1 Deltaproteobacteria bacterium
GCTCGATATTACTTGCGTTTTTGCTAGGCGGATTGCGGGCGGACTGCGAGGCCGGCGCGCAGACCGGCAGGCAGATCAGCGCAGCGGCGACATTTTGAAGTTCATCGAGATGCTCGGGGGCAGGGTGCCTTCATGGCACGCGCCCACTCACGCCTCCATGACGTCGTAGCTCTTTTTCATGCCCAACTTCGCGTAGGTCGCGATGGCGCGGCTGTTGTGTGGTTCAACGTACAAGCGCAAGCCCACCGCGTTGGCGTCGCGGGCGGCCGCGGCGACGTGCTGGTGCAGGGCAGAATAGACACCGCGACCGCGCGCGGCCATCTCCACGTAGACGCTTTGGATCCACCAAATCTCCCCGCAGCGCCAATCGCTCCATTCGGTGGTGATGAGCAGCGCGCCCAGCACCACGTCAGCATCGACAGCGACGAGGTAGCGGCCGCGGGCGGCGTCGTCGAACACCGCGTGGACGCCGCGCGCGAGCACGTCTGCGTCGAGCTGTTTGCCTTCGGTTTGTTGCGCCAGGTGCAAGTTGAAGCGCACGAGCGTGGCGTGGTCGCTGCGGGTGGCGGGGCGGATGTGCATCGGCTACTCGGTGTGCGTTGTGGTGCGCGTGACTTGGATGTTGGGTTTGCGCTTTTTGGGCGCAGCGCCGGCGGCGGCAAAGGCACTTTCGAGCACCTTGCCGACGGCCGCGAACACCGTCGCGGGCGCCAAAAACGCCGTGCCAAACAGCCGCGCGACAAACGACGGCGGCAGCGGTCGGTCATCGGTCTCGTCCACGCGCGCCGACGGCAGCGCGGTGATGACGGTTGGGCCGCGCGGTACCGGCGGATCGAGCATTTCAAAACCCGCGGCAAACACGGAGTCATTTTCCGGCGTCGGTTGGCGCTTGCGGTTGGGGACGCCCTCGATGCCGGCGGTGCCGTCGAGTTCCGCAGATACGTATTCGCCGACGATGATGGTGTTGCTGGCGCGCGGCATCATCTTGAGCATGTCTTCGCATGCGAGCTGAAACTCACGCGCGGTCTTATAGCGGCGATCGCGCACCGGGTGGAGTGCGCGGCGCAAGATGCGATCGATGGCGCGCGGCACCCCTGGGCGCAGGTCGCTCGGCGCGGGGTATTCGCCGCTGCGGATGGCCGTAACGACGTCCTCCTCCGCGGTTTGATCAAACAACCGGCGCCCGACGATGAGCTCCCACAACACCGCGCCGACCGCGAACACGTCGGCCCGGCGATCGATGGCTTCCGCGTTAAGTTGTTCGGGCGACATATAGCGAAACTTGCCCTTCACGATGCCGACGCGCGTGTGCACGCTTTGCATCTCGCTTTTGGCGACACCAAAATCGCACAACTTGGCGGTGCCGCTGCGTGCCACCAAGATGTTGACCGGCGAGATGTCGCGGTGGATCAGCTTGAGCGGCGCGCCCGTCACGTCGTCATTGCGCTCGTGCGCGTAGTGCAGTCCACTTAGTACATCGCAGACTAGGCGCAACGCGTGCTCGACCGGCACAGGGCGTCCCACCGCAGCAGCGTTGTCGATCACCCAGCGCAGCGTGCAGCCTTGGATGAACTCCATTGCCATATAAAACGACCCGCGGTCCTCACCGAAATCGTAGATCTGCACGATGTGCGGGTGGTCCAGCCGAGACTGAATGCGCGCCTCGTCGACAAACATGCGTTCGATCTCGCGATCGCCCTGCAGCTTGCGGGTGATTTTTTTGATGACGAGGAGCTTTTCAAAGCCGCCCGGGCCGACTTTTTTGCCGACGAAGATCTCGGCCATGCCGCCGGCAGCCAACAACTCCGTCACCTCGTACGGGCCGACGCGCTCAGACATGGTGCGTGATAGCGCGAAATCGTCCAGCGCGCTGCGCGTCTTTGTCGGTGCGCGGCGCCGCAGTGGCATCTGTGCAGCCCGTGCTGTTAGGGTGCGCGCACTAGCGCGCTTGGAGGCCTAATGTTTGCTGCCGTTTTACGCTCGTTTGTCCGCGACACCTCGCCATGGGCTCGCATCTGCGTGCTGTTGTCGATCGCAGCGGCGGTGTCCGCTCGAGCAGGCGGCGATCCCGCGCCAATCCTGGTCATCGACACCCCGCTTGAAGGCGA
>JAYTVG010000241.1:0-2099 GCA_043744135.1 Deltaproteobacteria bacterium
GGGCACCGGGTCAGCCCCGACGCAGCGCCCAAAGCACCGACAAACGTCAAGATGGTGACGCCGACGTCGTCAGCGGCATCTAAAGACGCGAAAGTGACCGAGCCGCTGCGCGTGCAATCGCGCGACAAAAAGCAGGACGCGACGGAGGTCGTGCGTGAGCGACCCAAGCGCGCTGAGGCCTCCAAGCCGTCGGGCGCCATGCAGGTGCGCACAGCGGTGTCGATGGCGCCGCGCGTGACGCATCGCGAGGCCTCCACGAGCGGCTTCCAGCTCGGCAAAGGCGCACGGACCGCGTGGCGCTCGATGGCGGAGACCGCCGGACATGGCGCCAAGCTGTCCAGCGAGCTTAACAGCGACGAAAAACCTCAAAACAAGGGGCACGTCGACGTCACTGCGTTGTGGGGTGGCACCGTCATCGGCGTCGAGCGCTTGGCAGGCGCAGGGGCTGTGACGATCGGCGCCGCGGACGAAAATAGCTTTCAGGTCTCGGACGCGTCGGTGCCGTCAGCCAGCTACACGCTGGTGTCGTTGACGGCGACCGGTGCTACGGTCCACGTCGCCAGCGGCATGAAGGCGACCGTCGACGGTCGTGCTGTGAGCGGCAACGTCACCTTGGAGATGGGGCAAAAGTGCCACGTCAACGTCGGTGCCGTCGAGTTTGTCGCGCAGTACTCCAAGCGCTACCTGCCGCTCGACCTCGGGCTGTTTCAAACGCTCGACTTCTTTTATTCCAAGGTGTTCGCGCTCGCGCTCATCGCGCAGCTCGGCATGGTGTTGGCGTTCTTGCTGACGCCGCGGCTGCCGAGCCTCGATGACGACGACCTGTTCAAAAACCAGCAAGACTTCACCAAGCTCATCTTGACCGCCCAAGAAAAGAAGAAGGAAGTCAAAGAGCTCTCAGGCAAAAAAGCCGCTCAGCACAAAGACGACGCGGGCGTCTTCGGCAAAAAAGACAAGCCCAAAGAGGACAAGCTCGCTTCGAAAAAGGGCGCGCCCACCGTCGACAAGGACAAGCGCGAAGAGGATCGCAAGATCGCCATGGACGCGCTGGCGGCGCTCGGCCTTAAAGGGCCGGAGGGTGCGGTGTCAAACGTCTTTGGTCCCGGTGGCCTCGGCTCGGGCATCAACAACCAGCTCGGTGGCCTCAAGGGTGCAGCGATGGGCGACGCTGGTGGTGCTGGCGGCCTCGGCTCGCGCGGCACCGGTGCCGGCGGCGGCGGCACGGGCCTTGGCATCGGTGGCCTTGGCTCTGGAACTGGTCGCGGTGGTGGCGGCAACGGCAACATCGACCTCGGCGGCCGCGGTAAGGGCATGACCCGCATCATTCCCGGCAAGATCATCTATGAAGGTGGCTTGACGCGTGAGGAGATTCAGCGTGTCATTGCTCGCGTGATGTCGCAGATTAAGTTCTGCTATGAAAAAGAGCTCAACAAGGATCCAAACCTTGAGGGCAAGCTGGTCGCGAGCTGGGTGATTTCAGGCTCTGGCGATGTCGCGAGCTCGCAGATGGCGCAAAACACCTTCTCGGGAGCGTCGGCTCCGCCGGTGGAGAGCTGCGTGCTACGCATCATCCAACGGTTGAAGTTCCCTCAGCCCAAAGGCGGCGGGCAGGTGTTTGTGACCTATCCGTTCGTATTTAGCGCGTCCGGCAGCTAGTCTGACATGTACTAGGTCGTGAAAAACTCCGCTTCGGCGGAGTTTTTTATTTTCAAATTCGACACTTTAAGAAGTGGTTTGGTTGCGCATGCCGGAACTAACCCGCGCTAGCGGCGGTCGCTTGCGTATGAACAACCGCGCTGCTTTGGCCTGCTCGCTTGAAGTGTCGGTGCGTTGGCACGGCACCGTGCTGGCTCTCGAACACCTCGCCGTGGGCGAAACATTCACCGTTGGGCCGACGGTGCTCGGCCCGCACCACTTCGTGTGCCACGACGACGGTGTGGCGGCAGGTGGCGTCGTTTTGGCCACCCACCTCGGCGACAGCGCAGCAGTGGGCGGTGGGCTATTGAAGCTCAGCGTCGATGGCGTCAGCTGCGTCGGTGATGCCGTGATCGCGCGACAACAACGCGCGCACGTCGCCGTGGGGCCACTCACAATCCAAG
>JAYTVG010000242.1:0-2099 GCA_043744135.1 Deltaproteobacteria bacterium
ACCACATCACCGCATTCACCAACAAGTCGCGGTTGGCGCCGAGGGACATGCCGCGGTTGGTCGCGCAATCGACATCGCCTGCCAGCACGATGCGGGTGGGGTGCGCGGTGGCGCCGGGCGCGTCTTGTTCAGCGGCGCCGACCAGGGCGAACGTGCCGCTCGCCCCGTCAGCGACGGCGCCAGCAGCACTGCGCACGAGCAGCGTCACCTGCGCAGGTGTGCCCGGGTTTTCAGCCACGGCGCGCGCGGATTGAAAGTGCGTCAAGGCATCGCCGAGCACGGCGGTGACGGGGTGGGCGTGCTCCAGCTGCGCACCGGTGACCATCTCACCACCACCGAGCGCTTGCGACAACGCGCTGTCGTCTGAGACCGTGCCAATCCCAAGCTGCAACCCGTACGCACCAACCACGCCTTCAAGCGCGCCCGAATCTGAAGCGTGTTCCAACAGCGCCAGCAAACGACCTCCATGCGCGAGGTACGTTTGCAAGCGCGCTAACTCGACGGCGGGCACGGCGCGCGTGGGGCCAGCGACGATCACCGCCGCCGCGTCGTCAGGGACCGCGGCGACGCGGTCCAGCGGCAGCGACACCACAACCAACCCTTGCGCGACAAGCGCCTCCGCAAGCCGCGACAAGCCCGGCTGCGCGACGTCGAGCACCTCGCGCTCACCGTGGCCCGCGACCACATAGACGCGCTGTGCGGGCCCGCCGACAAGCGCCAACAACGCGTTGGTGATGCGCTCTTCTTGGTTAGGCGCCCCCGCGTCAATGCGCACCGGCACGCGGCGGTTCCCCTGGGTAAACACGAGGTTGGGGTCGCCCATCGCGACGCGGACGTCGTCGCGCGACAACTCCAGCGGGGCGCCCGCCGCCACGTAGCGCGACACCAAGGTGCTCACTTCGACGTACGCGCGATCGTCGGTGGCGAGGGAGGCGCGCACCTGCACTGGCGCGCTCAGCTGCTTCGACACTTCGACACTTTGAGAAGCGAGCGTATTGACCTGGTCGCTGCTAAAATCCCACTGCGTCGGGATGCGGATGAGTGCGCCCTGCACGAGCACCACAAACGCGACCGCGAGCGCGCATTCGAGCAACAACCGCGTCGGGCCGCGGTGAGCGCGCGCACGCAGCGCAGCGACGACCGAGACGACGACAGCGAGCGTGCCGAGCACCGCAGGGGTGACAAACAGCCACGAGCGCGCGCCGAACAGCGGCAAGCCGAGCACCACCGCGAGGCCACACAACACGAGCCCAACTGGCAACAACGTGACGCGCAGTGCAGTCATGCGCGCCTTTGGTGTTGCAGCAGGCGCGTGCACACCCACAAACACGCCGCGATGACGCTCACGAAATACCCAGCGTCCGCGACAGTGACGACGCCACGCACGCTGCGCTCGAGGTGCGATGCCGGCGCAAACCAGCCGACAAAATTGGCCGCCGAGCCATCCAGCGCTGGCGCAGCCCCGCCTGCAAACCACAACACCACGAGGACCAAGCTGGTGGCGAGCGCCGCGGCGCCGGGTGAGCGCGCGACTGCGCTGACCACCAAGCCGATCGCCGCATATAAAGCCCCCACCGCGCACACGCCGCCGATGCCGATTGCCGCCTGACCGACATCGATGACGCCGTCACCGCTGCGCACGGCGCGACCGAGTAAGGCCAACAACAGCGGGAACAAGGCGAGTGACACGCTGATGGCGCACAACAAGACCAACACCGCGAGCGCTTTGCCCAACACGATCGCTGACGACGTCACGGGTGCTTGCATCAGCAACTCGTGCACGTCGTGTTGGTTGTCTTGTGCAAACGCGCGCATCGTCAACAGCGGCACGACGAACAACAGCAACACCTGTGCTTGCAGCAGCACGCCACCGACGATTGCGTTGTTGAAGTCGAGCAGCGCGATAACGTCGGCAGCGCCGGTGGTGAGCGCGCGTTGCTGGGCGGTTTCAAACGCCACGACACCGAGCCAAAACACCACCGCGCTCATCAACACAAAGGCACCGATCGCGAGGTACGCCAGCGGCGTCGTGAACGCGACGATGAGGTCCCGCCGTGCGATTGCCCAAGTGCCCCTCATGCGGCCACCAGCCGCTTCGT
>JAYTVG010000243.1:0-2097 GCA_043744135.1 Deltaproteobacteria bacterium
TGTTTGGCGCGCACAGCCAGCTGCGGCTGCCGGCACGCTTGCCAGATGTCGAGCTTGCAGCTGGCGCTGTCGAGCATCTCGAATCGCGCGCCGTTTCCAGTAGCCTCGCGCTGGTGCAGCAGCGCGCCGCGATGGACGCCGTTGCACAGCGCCTGGGCTACCAAAACGTGCAACGCTTTTTGCCGGCATTGGACCTGGGCGCTGACATCGAGCGTGACGACGGCGCGTACAAAGTCGGCCCGAGCGCCAGCATCGCGCTGCCGGTATTTGATCTCGGGCAAGCAGAGCTGTCGTCGCTGCACGCGCAGCTCGACGCGCACCTGGCCGTGTACCAAGCGACAGCGCTGCTGCTGCGCGGTCGTGCGCGTGTCGCGAGTCTGGAGGCGTCGACCAGCGCTCAGCGCGCGCGTTTCATTCGCGACGAGGTGCTGCCCACCCGCGCGCGCGTCGTGCAAGAAGCGCAGCGCGCTTACAACGGCATGTTGTTGTCGCCGCTGTTGCTGCTTGAGGCGCGTCAGCACGAAGTGCAAGGGGAGCTCGACTACACGCGCACCATGCAGCAACTGCATCGCGCGCTCATCAACGTCGACGCGCTCAAGCGGGGTGGCGGAGCCGCCGCAGCCAGGCCGATGGCACCAACCGTCGAACAACACCCACGAGGCGAACCATGATCTCACGACGCGACATCATGCGCAGCGGTGTGCTTGCAGCCGGCACCATCGCCGCTGCAACGCGCGCACAAGCTGCGACACCCGCCACATCGACGACGCCAGCAACGCCGGCGCCGCTCGGTGACTACCTGCCGGTGCAAACGCCGCCGGTGGGGTCGCTTCCGCACCGTGTGGTCGGTGGCGTCAAGGTTTTTCACCTCGTCGCCGAAGCGGTCGCGCACACCTTCGCGCCCGGGCTCGATGCCGAATGTTGGGGGTACAATGGCAGCACGCCGGGGCCGACCATCGAAGCAGTGCAGGGCGATCGCGTGCGCATCTACGTCACCAATCGACTGCCCGAGGCCACCACCGTGCACTGGCACGGCGTGCGCGTCGACAACGGCATGGACGGCGTCAGCGGCCTCACGCAGGTGCCGATCGCACCTGGCCAAACCTTCAACTACGAGTTCGTGCTGAAAGACGCCGGCACGTTCATGTACCACCCGCACTACGACGAGATGACGCAGATGGCCCTCGGCATGATGGGGATGTTCGTGGTGCATCCCAAGCGCGCGCTGCGGCGGGTCGACCGCGACTACGCATTCATGTTGTCCGAGTGGCAAGTCGTCCCCGGCACGCGCCGGCCAAATCCGATGGCGATGAGCGAATTCAACGTGCTCACAATGAACTCCAAAGCGTACCCAGCGACGTCGGCGGTGACCGCCCAGCGCGGCGATCGCGTGCGGCTGCGCCTGGGAAACCTCGGTGCCATGGACCACCACACCATGCATTTGCACGGGCTGATCGTGCGCATGACAGCGACGGACGGCGGGCCGGTGCCCGACAGCGCGCAACACCCCGAGACCACGGTGCTGGTGCCGGTGGGTACCACGCGCGACATCGAGTTCGTCGCGGACGTCGTGGGCGACTGGGCGTTTCACTGCCACATGACGCACCACACCATGACGCAGATGGGCCACGACATGCCCAACCTCATCGGCGCCGACGTGCGCGGTTTAGATGCGCGCGTGTCGCCGCTGTTGCCCAACTACATGACGATGGGTCACGACGGCATGGGTGCGATGGACGAGATGCGCATGGCGGTGCCCAGCAACAGCTTGCCGATGCGCAGCACGCCGGGACCGTTTGGCGCCATCGGGATGGGGGGCATGTTTACCGTGGTGAAGGTGCGCGACCACGTCGACGCCGACACTGCTGCATCGTGGTTTCGCCACCCTGCCGGCACCGTTGCAGGCCAGGCCCTCGCGGCCGACCTCGCGCGCGACGGCATCGACGTCAAGCCCGCGCAAAAATAGCGCGCAGCTACTTGCGCTAAATTACTTTTTGTTCACCTCCCAAGGTCGGTGAATTACTTTGTTCACCTCCCAAGGTCGGTGAATTACTTTGTTCACCTCCCAAGGTCGGTGAATTACTTTGTTCACCTCCC
>JAYTVG010000244.1:0-2097 GCA_043744135.1 Deltaproteobacteria bacterium
CATCACGGTCGCGCAACAGGACCTCGTCACGCTAGACGACGACCGCTCCACGCGTGTGTCGTGCTCCTTCAGTTTTGACGGCGTCACCGTCGGCAACGCTGGCATTCGCGAAAAGGGATTTTTAGGGAGTTCCGATACCCTCAGCGGCAAGCCGGGCTTCAGCCTCAAGTTTGATGAGTTCATCGACGGCCAGCGTCTGGACGGACTCAAAAAGCTGTTGTTGAATAACGCCAAGGAGGACCCGAGTTTTTTGTCGGAGCACACCGGCTACGCTGCGTATCGTCAGCTCGGCATGTTCGCAGCGCTGACATCTTACGCCGTCGTGACCATCAACGGCGCGCCGTATGGCTTGTACGTCGTCAAGGAGCCCGAGAGCGATGACTTTTTGGAGCGCAACTTTGGCGCCAACAACGACGGCGGCAACTTATATGAAGGCTACTACCAGCAGCCCGACCAGTCCTTCGGTGACTTCGCGCTGCACCCTGAGCTCATCGAGCTCAAAGACGAGGCACAAGGTGGCCGATCACGTCAGGATCTGATCGAGGTTGCGGCCTTGATCGCCGATACGCCGGACGCCACCTGGGAGCAGGCCGTGTCCGCGCGCTTTGACCTCGACCGCTACCTGACCAGCCTCGCGCTCGACGTCATGCTCGGCTACTGGGACAGCTACGGCTACTTCTTGAACAACTACTATTTGTACGACAACCCCGTCGACAACCGTTTCGTGTACATCCCGCATGGCATGGACCAACTGTTTTACACACAGCTGGACGTTCCGCTGGGTTTGCTCGCGCAACGCATCGTCGACCACCCCGATCTTGGGCCGCGTTTTGACGCCGAGCTCGCGCGCGTGCGTGCCACGGTTGACGTCGACGCGCTGCTCGCGCGTATCGACGCTGTGCAGGTCGTTGTGCACTCCATTGCGCTCGACGACCGCGCAACACGAGACGTCGCGCAGTTGGACGCAAATGCTGACGGCGTGCGCGCCGCGGTCGCGGCCTTGCCCGGGGGCTGAGCCGTTCGCACGGGTAAGGCGATGCAGCGGATCGTCTTGATGACCTTGGCGCTCGCCGCGTGTAGCGACAAACGTGCAATCGCGGCGCGCGTCGCTGTGCGCTCGGCGACGCGCCCGCCTCAAGGCATCGACAAGCGATCCAACGTGAGGGCACAATCGTAACTATGCTGATGTTTGACAAACGCTTGCTTGTGTTCGCGTCGGTTTTCGTGGTCGTCGTCAGCGCGTGCGCCACCGACGGCTTCACGGTCGACACCAACGTCGCGTACCTCGAGGACGGCGACGAACGCCACATGCTCGATTTGTACACGCCCGACAACGCCGACGCCCGCGCGCCCGTCGTGGTGTTTTTTCACGGCGGCTACTGGTCCGCCCAAGACAAGCAATATTTCCAAACCTTCACTGGTCTGTACGGCAACGTCGGCAGGGCGCTCGCCAAGCGCGGTTTTGTCGTCGCCAACTGCAACTACCGGTTGTTCCCAGACGTGAAACTCGGGCCCATGCTCGACGACGTCAACGACGCCGTCGACTTCATGCGCAAACGGTTTCCCGACGCGCCGTTGGTCATCATGGGCCACTCAGCTGGTGCGCACTTGGCGTCGGCCGCACCGCTGCTGGATGGAGGACCGCGCACGGCGGTAGACGGCATGGTGCTGCTCAGCGGCCTATTCGACATCGAAAACGGCGTCAACCGCGAGACCGACACGAAGACGAAAGACGAAGTGTTGCTGCCGCTGTTTGGCGCCACGGCGGCGCAGCAAGCGCTAGCGTCGACGCGGGCCAGTCTCGTGAGCACTTCGATCCCGCACCTGCATATCATCGGCTCTGAGGACTTCGCCGGCATCAAAAGCGACGACGCGTTTTTACGCGAGGCCCTCGCGGCATCAAGCGACGCCACCTTCGTCGAGATCAAAGGCAGCACGCACGCCGACATCGTCTTACAGATCGACAGCGGCGACGATCAAGTCACTGGGCCTGTGGTTAAGTTTTTGACGACGCTGCGGTCGCGCTAGCGCACAGCGCTTCAATGCGCCATCGCCTAGCGCTTCACGGGTGCAGCCCACTCCGCTTCGATGGCCTTT
>JAYTVG010000245.1:0-6750 GCA_043744135.1 Deltaproteobacteria bacterium
TGGCGATGCGCAGCGCTTCAACAGCGCGCTGCAGGCACTGCAGACGTTGCGCGCGCAACAACCGGGCATCTCGGATCAACTGTTGCCGCCATTTGTCATCGAGGATGCTGGCGTCGCCGTCGGCACCATCAACGACGGCGACGCGGTGCTGTTCGCGAATTTTCGTGGCGATCGCGCGCTACAAATTTCACGCGCGTTTGAAGACGCCGCGTTTGCAGAGTTTGATCGTGGCGTGGTCCCGAAGGTGAGCTACGCCGGGTTGATGCAATACGACGGCGACCTGTTTATCCCGCGCCGGTATTTGGTGGCGCCGCCCGTCATTGAACGCACCAGCGGCGCGTACTTCGCGGCGACCATGCTGCGTACGTTTGCATGCAGCGAGACCCAGAAGTTTGGTCACGTGACCTACTTTTGGAACGGCAACCGCTCCGATAAATTCGACGACGCGCTCGAGACCTACGTCGAGGTGCCGTCGTACCTGCCGCCGTTTGAAGAAAGGCCGCAGATGCGCGCGGCGGAGATCGCCGACACCGTTTCGCAAGCGTTGCGCTCGCGCCAGTACGACGTGCTGCGCGCCAACCTCGCCAACGGCGACATGGTCGGGCACACCGGCAACCTCGCCGCCACCATCGCCGCGTGCGAAGCCGCCGACGTCGCCCTCGGCACCATGCTTGACGCCGCCGAGGCGGTCGGCGCTATCGCGGTGGTCACGGCGGACCACGGCAACGCCGACGAAATGGCGCTGCGCGACAAGCAAGGCGCACCGCAGCGCGACAACAACGGCAACGTCGCTGCGCGCACCGCACACACGCTGGCGCCGGTGCCGTTTGCCATCACCGGCAGTGCGCTGCCGGCGCAGCTCGTGGTCCGCGCACCGCCGGATGCGGGGCTCGCCAACGTCGCTGCAACGGTGATGAACTTGCTGGGCTACGAGGCTCCCGCCGACTACTGCGCGTCGTTGGTGCAGCTTGCGCGCTAAACCGCCGTCGTCTTCCAGGCGTCGAGCTGTTGGATGCGGCCGAACCACGCCTGCACGTTTCGAAAATCGAGCACCGGCAATTTGCCCGGCACCGTCGTCATCAAGGTAGCGCCGACGGCGAAATCTGCCAGCGTCAGCTCGTCACCGCAAAGCCACTGCCGGCCGCTGAGGTGCCTGTCTAACAAACCCGCGAGTCGCTTCATGTTGGTCTCGTGCTCTGCCACACGCAGCGGATCGGCAGTGCCCTGGTAAAACATCGCCTTGAGGTAGTTTTCGAAGTTCAAGCGCGCGGCTTGCGGGCTGAACTCGTTGGCGCACCAAAACAACCAGCGGTTGACGTCGGCGCGCGCCTTGAGTGCCGTTGGATACAGCGTGGACGCACCGTGCTTGTCACACAGGTACGCCATGATCGCGTAGCACTCGTTGAGCATGAAGCCGTCGTCGTCGAGTAGTGGGACCTTCGCGTTGGGGTTTTTGAGCACGTATTCAGGCGCGCGCTGTTCGCCTTTTGCGAGATCGACGAGCACCAACTCGACGGCAGCGCCGATGTGTTTGGCAGCGAGCGTGGCGCGACGGGCGTTGGTGGACATCGGGTGAAAATAGAGTTTTGCTGACATCGATGGGCTCCTGAGTTCGATTGTTCGTACGGTCGCCCAGCCCCCGGTGCAAGGCCGCACCGCTAGCGAGCTACTCGCAGGCCCTTTGTAAGCGCGGCTGCAGCGTGCATGCTTTGCGCATGGCACACCCGCGAGAATTGCTTTGTTCACCTCCCAAGGTCGGTGAATTCACACGGCGTTTGGGGTCGGCGTTTGTCACCGTGCTCGCGCTCGCGTGTGCCCCGACAGACACGCGCACGACCGTTGACTTTGTCATTGCACGCGGCAACGAGAAATTCCTAGCGACGCCGTGGCCCTCGGACCTGATGGTGCGCAAGGGCGGCGTCAACCTCGACGCGTTCCCAAACCCGTTTAACGCCTCGACGCTCAACGACCTCTTGAACTTGTTCGAGCACACGCCTGGCTACAGCGGCGTGCAGACGATGTACTTTCACGTCGACGGTGGAGTCGACGACGCAACGTTGCCGGCGACTGCGACCCTGTCGATGACGTCTGACGCGATGTTTTTGGTCGAACTCGCGACCCTCAAACGCATCCCCATCACCCATCGCAACTACGCCGAGAGCACGTCGTTTTTGCCAGCAGGAAGCGTCGCAGTCATGCCGCTTTTGGGTGCGGTGACGCATGGTCCGATGGCGCTAGTTGTGACCTCGGCAGCTCACGACGCTGCCGGCGCGCCGCTTGGGCCCGCACCCGAGATGCTCGCGCTGATGCAGTGCGCTGCCATCGCCGCGCCCGACGCGCCAGATTGCCGCCCATACCAGCGCCTCGTGCGCCAGCTGAACCTCGATGCGTCGAACGTCGCATTGGTGTCGATGCTGTCGCCGCGCAATGTGACCGACGAACTGCTGGCCGCGCGCGACGTCGTCAACGCCGCGCCGCAGCCGCGGGTGTTGAGCTTTGCGCGCCGCGCCGACTCGCCGTCGCAAAGCTACAGCGTGTACGACGGCACCGTCGAGCTGTTGCAGTTTCAGGCTGGCACGCCCCCGTATGAACAGCTCGATGGCATCTCCGGCGGGTTCACCCTCGACGCGCAGGGCCAACCCGTCGTGCAGCGCACCGAGGTCGTGCCGTTTTTATTGACGGTGCCAACGCAAACACAGCCAGTGCGCGGCTGGCCTGTGGCCATCAATGGTCACGGCACCGGTGGCGACCTCGAAAGCGGTCTCGGCAACACCGACGGCGATACGGCGTTTGCGCTGGCGCGCGCGAGCACCGCGATGATCAGCATCTCTGAGCCCCTGCACCGCACACGCGCCGGCTACCGGGCGGGGCAGGAAGATGTGCTCACGTTTAACTTCTTTAACCCGCTCGCCGGGCGCGACAACTGGCGTCAGTCTGCGCTTGAAAAGGTCCAGCTCGTGCGCCTGCTGAGCTCGACCTCGCTCACCCCCGAGGGCAAGGCGCAACCGGCCATCCGGTTTGATCCTGTCGCCATCTCGTATTTTGGCCACTCGCAGGGTGGCATTGTCGGCGCCATCTTTGTCGGCATCGAAGACCGCATCGCGGGCGCATTTTTGTCCGGCGCCGGCGCTGGCTTTGGGCCAAGCCTCGTCGACAAAGTCGATCCGGTGAACATCGCCGCCGTGCTGCGCTTGGTGTTGCTGTTGCCCGATGACGAGGTCGTCGACGTTTTCCATCCGGTCATCTCGCTGTTGCAGATGTTTGTCGATCCCGCGGATCCGCTGCATTTCGGTCGGCTGTGGCGTGAGCATCGCGGACACGTCGCGCACCTCATGGCCACCTCGGGCCTACAGGATACCTACTCGCCACCGGTCGTTCACGAAGGCCTGGCGGGCGCATTTGGCTTGCCGATCGCCGCACCCGTGTACAAAGACATCGAGGTGCTCGATGTGCTCGGCGTCGACGTCGCGAACGCCACCGTGCAGGGCAATCTGCAAACCATCGACGGTGCGCCGCTCACCGCTGCGCTCTTGCAATACGCCGACCGTGGCCATTTTGCGGTGTTTGAGGACGCGGGCGCCGAGCGCGCGCTGCGGGAATTTTTCGACACGCTCCGGCGCGGGGTGCCGCGCGTGACGCACGAGTAGCCTCCACGATGAAGGTGCGAAAATCCGCGCGTCGGGCTAGACCCTGCACTGTGATGCGCTCGCGTCGTCCCCTGTTCATCTCACGTTTGGTTGGCCGGCGGCGACGACAGGCTTTGTGGTGCGTGCCATGTGTCGTCGTAGCTTTGTGTGCTGCCGCCTCCTCCGCGACCGTCGGTGTGCTGCCGCTTGAACTCGAGGATTTCGGCAGCAGCACCACCGACGTGCGCAGCCAACTCACAAGCGCGCTGCGCGAGGTGTTGACGGGACATGCAACGACGCTTTCTGGCGAGCAAAGCGGCTACGTCGCCATCGATACTCCGCCGCGCGCCAGCTGCGAGCGCTCCGACGAATGCATCCGCAGTGTCGCGAGCACGACGGGCGTTGATGAAGTCGTCCGCATCGCGGCGCAACGCGGGCGCGCGACGGTGTGGGCGACCATGACCGTCGAGGTGTTCGACGCCGACGCGCGCGTGGTGTTGTCCAAACATCAAGACATCGGCGTGCTGCGCGCGGCAGAAGAAATTCGTGCGTTGCTCACGCAAACGCTCGATTTGCGTCACTACGCCGGTACCGTTGAGGTTGTCGGGGAGGCGCCAGGCGAGCACATCTTGGTCGATGGCCTGCCGCTGGCGCCAGGGACGCAGACCATCAGCGTCGGCCCCCACACCGTCACATGCTTGAGCGGCGGTGGGGTGCGCAGCTTCCCCATTGCCGTGCAGTTTACCAAGGCCACCCGCCTCGACGTCAGTGCAGCCGCAAACGAAGCAGTGCCGCGCGCCGATCACGCACCAGCTTGGCCAACGGTAGCGGCGGTGTCGGTGACAGCCGTGTCGGTCGCGACGGCGGGCGTCGCGTTTGGCTACAGCCAGTTCGTCAGCGGCCGCTTGGGTGTGCTCGACCCGCGGCTCAACGGCTACACCAGCACCGGCGAGCGCGACGCGGCGCTGGGCGAACCGAGCGCGGACGCGCCGCAGCTCGACGGGGGTCGCAACATCAACGCAGGCGACCGTTTGCTGTTCACGGCCAAGCGCACCAACGCCGCCGCGTTGAAAGATCAAAACGGCAACGCCATGATCGGCGTCGCCGTGTTAGCTGTCGTCGTCGCCGCTGCGGGCGTGGTCGCAGCCGTGGTTTTGTTTGCATCTGAGGCTGGTGAATGAAGATCTACACACGCACCGGCGACGACGGCCGCACCGCCCTGTACGGCGGGGCGCGCACCTTTAAGCACGACGCTCGCGTGTGCGCGTACGGCGCCGTCGACGAGGCAAACGCGCACATCGGCCAAGCCAGTGCCGCCGCGTTGATGCCGGTCGAGGTGCAAGCGCAGCTGGTGTTGGTGATGCGCGATTTGTTCGATATCGGCGCCGAGCTGGCCACCCCCGACGACGCCAGCGCGTCGCTGAAGGCGCGAACGAACTTGCTTCCCGCGACCCGCGCCACCGCGCTCGAGGTTGCGATCGACGCCGCTGAGTCGGAGCTTGCACCGCTGTCCACGTTCATCTTGCCCGGCGGCAGCGACGCCGCCGCGCGGCTTCACGTCGCGCGCACGCTGGTGCGTCGTGCCGAGCGAGAGGTGGTGTCGTTTGCCCAGCACCACCCCGTGCGCGGCGAGGTCATCACCTACCTCAATCGCCTGTCAGATGCGTTGTTTGTGTGGGCGCGCCTGGCAAACCGGCGGGTGGGCGTCGACGACGTGGCGTGGACGCCGCGCGGGTAGCGTTTGGCGCAGCCCGTCGGTGCGCGTTAGTCGCCGTTGGCCGCGCCCCAAAACTGCAGGTCCGCGCGCGAAAACTGCAGCTGGGTCGTGCCCGTCGTCGGATCGACCAGCAGCACGTCACCGCCGTCGGTGACCGCAAACAACAACCCAAAGCTCGCCGACAAACCGTACACCTTGTCGGCGCCCAAGCTGCCCACAAGCGTCGCGTTGGCGTTGCCTTGATCGATCTCGATCAGCACGTCGTCCGCGGCCGGGTCGTTTGGATCGGGCGAGCTCATCAGCAGGCGGTTGTCCTTGGTGACGACGCAGTCGCCCGAACTGCGGTAGGGCGCGAGGTTGCCAAACGGCGAGATCTCGCCGGTCAGCACGTCCACCAGCCACGCGCCGCTGTCGGCGCCGTCGTTGTTGGTGAGGTACAGCGTGCCGTCTGAGGTGATGGCCATGCCGGTGGTAAACGGTGGCGTCGCAATCTGCGTCAGCAGCGTGAGCTCAGTGCCGTCTAACCGGTACAGCCCTGAGCCGGTGGCGACCAAGATGTCCCCGTCGGGCGTGCGATCGATATCAAGCAAGCCACCGCCCCCGGACAGGTTGATGTTGTCGACAATGGTCTCGACGGTGTGGGCGAATGGGTCGATGCGGTACAGCACGTGCGGGCCGTGTGCGATGAACGTGCAATCGAGGTCCTCGTTGTTGGTGCCGTCGCAGTCCTCGTCTTCAAATGAACAGTACTCAGCAAACGGCGTGCTGCCGTCGGGGCACAAGTCACCTTCACCTTCGCCTTCACCTTCACCTTCGCCCTCACCCTCGCCTTCACCCTCACCCTGCGCGAACTGGTCCACGATGCAGGTCGCACCGGCGCACACCAGACCGGCGTTACAGGTGCCGTCGCTGGCGCACGCGCCGTCCAACTGGCCGATCCCAGGTTGCGGTTGCGCGGGCGCAGGGGAGACCGGAGGGTCACAACCCGCCGCCAAACAGCCGAGACCGATCACGGCGGCTGACAAGGGCAGGTGAGCAAAGGCATTCAGAGGTGCGCGCATGCGGCATATGTAGCGCGGCACAGCGGCGACGCAACCCGCTCGGAGGCCGAGCAAGGCACAACTACACGGACGCACCTTAACCGACCAGCGGCCGAAAACCCCCCTGTGCGAGTCCTCCTCCTTTCGCTGCTGATGGTTCCCGGCTGCGTCGCGGTCGTTGACGGCCCATACAACAGCAACGCGCCCGCTACCAACGCACAAACGCTCGACCCGGCGAACCCCACGGATCCGACCGACCCCACGGATCCAACGGATCCAACGGATCCGACGGATCCAACGGATCCGACGGACCCTACGGATCCAACCGACCCAACCGACCCCACGGATCCAACCGACCCAACCGATC
>JAYTVG010000246.1:0-2092 GCA_043744135.1 Deltaproteobacteria bacterium
CACCTCAAGCACGACGCATTTGGTGAACGGCTGCTCGGGCCCACTGAATCTGCGCGGACTCGCCAAAAACGTCGAGGTCACGGCGAGCGTTACGGTTGAGGCGTCAACGACGCTCAGCGATTGCATCATCAGCGTGCCCGGCGGCGTGGTGTTGCGCGGCGGGGTCCAAGTTGTGCGCACCACGATCGTCGCGGTGGTGGCCAGCGAGGGTGCGGGCTTGCTGCCGACGCGCATCATCGACTCGGCGCTGGTGTTTCCCGCGTCGTTTTCGGGTTCGGCGCAGATCACTGGACCGCTCGTGGTCAACCGCAGCGTGTTTGGACGCGCCACGCTGGTCGGCGACGTTACGTTTATCAACAGCGTGTTAAGTGGGGCGTTTGAAGCGACCGGCGCGAACGTGGCGCTGTACCACAGCTTGCTGGACGGCGCGGGTGGCACGCCGCTGACACTTTCAAATACGCGCTTTTCTGCTTTGAACTCGGTGTTGCGCTCAACGTCGATGTCCCCGCTGTTCGCGCGCGACATCGACTCACGCTTGGACCTGCAGGGCGTGTTGTTCGACGTCGGTGCAGCGCCGATCGTTGCTGGTCAGTCCACGCTTTTGGCGTTCGTCGATGGCTGTACCAGCGCGCAGAACTGCAGCGTTACGTCGGCCGTTTCAGGCGCGCACTTGATGGATGCCGGCGCGACACCACATGTGATCGCGGGCGGGCCAGCGATCAACGCGGGCGTGGACCCGTTTGCAGCAGGCGCACCCGCGAGCGCGGTCGCAGACATCGACGGCAGCTGTCGAAATGCCGTCGGCGCTGACGCGGCCGACCTCGGTCCCGACGAGCTATAGCCCGTCAACCGCACGCAGCTCGCGCAGTTGGTCGGCGTCGAGCAGGGCGTAGTCGGAGGCGTTTGCAACGCGCGCCATCGCACCGTCGAGATACAGCACGCGAGCGCACGCAGCTTCGGCCGCAACGACGCCGACAGTGTAGCTGACGTCAACTTGCGGCGTCACCGTCAACGAGCGCACGCGACCCAGCAGCGGTGCGTCGGTGAGGCCGAGGAGTTTTTTGCTCTTGCCGTCTTGAATGTGGCCGATGGCTTGCGTGAGTCCCAGCGGCAGCTGGGCGGGCCGGTACTTTCGGCGCGGTACAGGGCCGTGCGTTGTCGCGTTGTCGTCGTCAAGCACACTTAAGCGTTGGTACAGCATGCCCTCGCCTTCGCGCATGCCGTCGCCGGGCCGGTGTAGACCCGGGATCGACAGCGGCTCCGACGGCGCGCGGGAACGCCAAGCGTCCGTTAGCGCGGCGTTAAACGCGTGCGCGATGGTGACCGCATCGCGCGACGCGTGCGCGCCCACAACGCGCAGGTCGTCGACGGTGACGCCGGCATGCACAAACAACACGCCCGCATGCGCGTGGGCCAACAGCAGCCGGCCACTGTCGAGCAACGCTGACACGAGGGTGCGCTGGGCCGCGCCAAAGCTCGCGAAGTCACGCGACAGCGCCTGTGCCGATGAAAAGCCGTCGACGTGGGCGACAAACGCCGCACGCGCCGCGGAGGCATCGCCTAGGTACGCAGCGTCGGCGAGCGCTTGAGCGCGCAAAAATTCGCCATCGCTAAAACGCGCGAGTTCTCCGACGCGGGCGAGGCAGTGGTTGCCCGCGACGATGACAACTTGCTCAGGCGGGTGCGACGCCAGCCATGTCAACAGCGCGGTACCGTCCGCGCGCGCGCTCGGCCGCATGCACACCGGTCCCCAGTCAAAGTGATCGCCGAGTGAAATCAGCCCGACGTCGTCACGCAAGCGCGGCTCAGCAGCGTCACGCGCCAGCAAGCCATGTGCGTCGAGCACGCCGAGCACGCGCGAAAATGGCGCTTGCGGATCGCCCATCGCCACCCAGCGCCGCTTCACTACTTTGCCGGTGCAGATGGGCCCGCATCGGCCACCGCGCTTGGGGCGTCATCTGGCGGGTTGACGGTGACAGCGACCTCGGCGCGTAGCGTGTCGACCTGCGCGCTCACGATGGCGCCGCCTGCGACCAAGCCTTTAACGACGCCGTCAGGTCCCACCGTCACGATGTTGGGGTCGGAACTCTTC
>JAYTVG010000247.1:0-2092 GCA_043744135.1 Deltaproteobacteria bacterium
TATTTTTGGAAACACATCGACGCCATTGCGCACGCCCGCGATCCGCTGCTGGCGTTTTTGTGCGCGCAAGGTTTGACGCTTGAGCAAGCCAACTTAGACTTTACGTTGCTGTTTCGCGACGGCTTTCGCGCCGCGGGTGACCTCGCCACAGCGGCGGTGTGCCAACGCGTCCACGACGACGAAGTCGGCCACGTCAAGCTGGCGGCCGTGTGGGTGGCTCGCTTGAGCAACAGCAGCGATGTCGAGGCCTACGCGCAGCACGCGCCGTTTCCCTATGCGCTGGCGCGCGCCAAGGCCCGCCGCTTCGACGTCGCTGCGCGCACCCGCGCTGGCCTGTCGGTGGGTATGATCGACGCGGTGCGGGCAGCGCGACCGTACGCATGAGTACCGCCGAGCGCGTCGCGCTTGCGAACTTGGGTGCTGAAGAGCCCGTGCTAGCGCCGCGCATCGTCGGCGCACCGGTGGATCGCTTAGCGACATTGTTTGAGCGCATGGTCGCGCGGCCGCCCGCGGCGTGGCCGTGGTTGCGCGACGCGCGCGGTTGCGTGGCGTGGCTCAACACCCCCGCCGCCTACGACGCTGCGCGCGCCGCCGGCATGGCGTTGTGGGGTGCAGCCCCCGCGGTGGTGCGCCAGGTGCACGACAAAGCCTTCGTGGTGCCGCACCAACATGACGCCAACGGCGAGGCGTTTTTGTGCTCGCTCGTGACGCAACCGACGTTGGCCGACATCGAGCGCACGGTGTCGACGTGGCCACAGTGGGCGCGCGCCGACTTCACGCTCAAGCCGCGCTATGGCACCAGTGGCCGGGGTCGCACCCGCGGTCAAAATGGCACGCTGTCGACGTCGGGGCAGGGTGCGCTTGGGCGTTTTGTGGCCGGCGGTGGCGCGGTCGTTGAGCCCTGGGTCAAGCGCATCGAGGACCTCAGCACGCTGTGGCGCATCGATGACAACGCCGAGGTCCACCTGCTCGGCACCACCCGCATGCACGTCAAAGCGACCGGTGTGTACCAAGGCACCGACGTGGTGGTGACGGCCGCGGGCCTGCGCTCGGGCTCGCGCTTTGACGACGTCGTTGTCGCGCATGCACGGCCGGCCGTGCAGCGGGCGGCGACGCTTGGTTATGTCGGGCCGCTGGGTGTCGATGCGTTTGTCTGGCACCACCCAGATGGTTCGACGCGCGTGCGTGCCGTGGTGGAGGTCAACGCGCGCTTCACCGCGGCGCACGTCGCACTGGCGCTGGTGCATGACGCGGTTGCGGGCACCGCTGCACACGCCGATGCTTTTGCGTTTCGCTTGCAGCACGACGTCGCGCTCAGCGCGTTGCCTATTGCATGAGCGCGCGCAGCTCGCATGCGCGTCGTGGCGCAGGTCGCTGTCGCTTTTGCGTCTCGTTTAAAGCAGGATAACGCGCTCAGCGCTTTGCCTGGTGCATGAGCGCGCGGAGTTCGCATGCCCACACGCAGCAAAAAACCGTCGCACACCCTCGCCATCGACATCGGCGGCACCGGTTTAAAGGCCACGGTCATCGACGCTGCCGGCAAGATGCTCACCGAACGCGTGCGCGTGCCCACGCCCCCAAAGCTCACGCCCGCGCTGTTGGTGCAGACGCTGAAAGTCTTGGTGGCACCGCTGCCGCCGTATGCGCGCGTGTCGGTCGGTTTCCCCGGCTTGATTCGGTCAGGCGTCGTCATCACGGCGCCAAACCTCGGGACCGCAGCGTTTGCGGGCTTCGATTTGTGTGCAGCGCTGAAAAGCGCGCTGGGCGCACCGGTGCGCGCCGCCAACGACGCGGACATGCAGGGTTTGGCGGTGCGGTCGGGCAAAGGCGTCGAGATGGTGTGCACGCTTGGCACCGGCTTTGGCACGGCGCTGTTTGATGACGGGCGGCTGCAGGTGCATTTGGAGATCGCGCACCACCCATTTGTCGGCGGCAAAAGCTACGACGCACTGCTTGGCGATCGCTCGCGCAAAAAGCGCGGTGCCAAGCGCTGGAGCAAGCTCGTGCATGACGCCATCGCCAATATGCGCGTGATGGTGAATTTCGACCGGCTCTATCTCGGTGGTGGCAACGCCGCGCGCGTCAAAGGCAA
>JAYTVG010000248.1:0-6743 GCA_043744135.1 Deltaproteobacteria bacterium
CAACGACTACGGCGACAACTCCGACATGATCTCGTTTGCCACGCGCGTCGGCGGCCACTACATCGTGCCGGGCTACTCGTTGTCGTCGGCGGGACCGACCGGGCGCGGCGGTGGCTCCGGCATCGGTGGCGACGCGGGGCTGTCGTTTTACCCTGGCGAAAGTGGCCAGCGCTACAACTTAGACCCCAAAGACGACGTCCACAGCTTCATCTTGGTCGTCGCGAAAAAAGACAAGGAAGAGGACATCGCGGAACAGCTTCGCGCCGGTGGCATCGTGCTGAACTATGGCGTGTTCGGCGTCTACCGCACCCAGCAGTACGACGTGCCGAGCTACTACAGCAAGCCAGACGGCCAGGCGGTGACCTCGAACCCCGTCGTGCAACCTGAGGAGTACGTCAAACGTGACGCCAACGCTGGCGTCGGCTCACTGTGGGGCCGCTTTCAATGGGACAAGCTCAAGGTGGAAGCGGAGGCGACCGGTATTGTTGGCCTCGTCAACGGCACCGGCACCAACAACAACAACGGCACCAACACCAACGAGCCCGATCTCAAGGTCATCAACGGCACCAAGCTCAAGGACTCGCCGTTGTGGATCGTGCAGGGCGGCGCAGCGCTCGAGTCGTCGTACAAGCTGCTCAACGACCAACTCACGCTCGGCCTCGATGCTGGCATCGCTTCGGGTGACGACGCGTTTGGTTGGGGGTTGCGCCCAGTCGTCAACAGCAAACCGCGCGCCGGCGACTTCGACGGACGTCAGTATGGCGAGTGCCTGGCGCGCGACCCAGACAAAGGCGACCGCGACAACAATGGCGAGGTCGACTGCAAAACCGTTGACGACAACGTCACCAACTTCCGTTTCGATCCCGACTATCAAGTGGATTTGATTTTGTTTCGCGAGGTGCTCGGCACCGTCACCGACGCGTTTTACGTCAAGCCGCACGTCGGCTATTCTTTGACCGAAAATCTCGGCGCGCGGCTCGACCTCATCTACAGCCACGCACTATTCGCGTCGTCGACAACGGGCCTGCAAAACCCCATCGGTTTGGAGATCGACGGCACCGGCTACTTCGGCACAGAAGACGGCTTTTATCTGATGGTGCAGTACGGCTTCTTGCTGCCGTTTGGCGCGCTGTCGCACTACACCACCGATGTCGCAAAACAGTTTGTGAACCCGCAGTTCGCGCAGACGTTCCAAGTGTTTGGTGGCGTGCAGTTTTAGCGCTTTCAGCAGCGTTCACGCTTCCCCTTTGCATTGCGCCCGCGTCTGTTAAGCCGAGCGTATGCAACCTCATGTCTTGCGCGTGCTCGCTGTCGCCCTCGGGTTTTCCATCTCCGCGTGCCAATGCGGCGTCACGCCTGGCGAGGGTGAGGGCGAAGGCGAAGGCGAGGGCGAAGGCGAGGGCGAGGGCGAAGGCGAGGGCGAAAACGTCACCTGCGACAACCCACCACCAAGCGGCGGTCCAGGCTGCACGGTGTCGGGCTCGGGTGCGGACGTCGCCGTGGTGGGCACGCTGTTGTTGCCGGGCCAAACCGTGCAAGGCGGCGTGGTGCGCATCAGCGCCACCGGCGAGATCACTTGTGCGGGTTGCGATTGCCCGGTCGACGGTGCGACGTTGGTGGTGTGTGACGACGCGGTGGTTTCGCCCGGCTTCATCAACGCCCACGATCACTCGGGTTGGATGAACGCCCGCCCGTGGACTGGATCGGATGAAACGCCTGCGGTCGATGGCTCGTTGCGCTGGGAGCAGCGTAACGATTGGCGCAAGGGCCAGCGCGGCAACCCAAAGATCAACACCGCCGGCGGCACGTCGACCAACCAGCAAAAATCGCTCGGCGAGCTGCGCTTCATGTTGTCGGGCGGCACAGCGACACTCGCGTCCGGCGGTGGCGATGGCTTCATGCGCAACTTGGATAGCAGCGCCGATATGGCCGAGCTCGGTGTCGGCACCGTCGACTACGACACGTTTCCGCTCGGCGACACCGGTGGCGAGCAGCTCGCGTCGGGTTGTGCGTATCCCTCCAGCGGTGTCGCACCTTCGGGCGGCTACGCACCGCACATCGCGGAGGGGATCGACGGCGTCGCGCGCAATGAATTTTTGTGCCTGTCATCCAACGACAACGGCGGCACCAACGTGCTCGGCGCGGGCACCGCCATCATCCACGGCATCGGTTTGTTGCCTGCGGACGTCGCCACCATGGCGCAATCGTCGACGTCGCTCATTTGGTCGCCGCGCAGCAACGTGTCATTGTACGGCGACACCGCTTCGATCCCGTTGTTCGATCGCGTCGGCGTCAACGTTGCGCTCGGCACCGACTGGCTGCCGTCGGGGTCGATGAACATGCAGCGCGAGCTCGCGTGCGTGATTGGGCTCAACGAGAACAACTGGTCAGGCGCTTTGAGCGACGAGAAGATCTGGCGCATGGTCACGCTCAACGGCGCCAGCGCCACCGGCACCGAAAACGTCCTCGGCGTGCTCGCCATCGGTCACCGCGGAGACATCGCGGTGTTCGCGAAAAACGGCAAGGACGGCTACCGCGCCGCGATCCAAGCGGACCTCGCTGATGTGCTGCTGGTGCTCAAAGACGGGCAACCCGTGGTCGGTGATGCCTCGACAGTGTCGGCGATGACGTCAGGTTGCGACGACCTTGACGTGTGCGGCCGCGGCAAACAAGTGTGCGCGACCCGCGAAGTGGGCGCGAGCTTGCCGGCGCTGTTGGCAGCAGCACCGCCGTTGTATCCGCTGTTTTTCTGCGACGTGCCCGCCGACGAGCCGACGTGCACACCGAGTCGCACGCTGGCGAGCGACGTCGTCAACAGCTCCACGAGCTATTCGGGCGTGCCGTCTGCGACCGACGGCGACGGCGACGGCATCGCCGATGCTGACGACGACTGCCCAAACGCGTTTAACCCCGCGCGCCCACTCGACGCCGGTGCGCAGTCCGACGTCGACGGCGATGGCGCAGGCGATGCGTGCGATCCCTGCCCTACCGACGCCAACACCACCACCTGCACCTCGTTTAACCCCAACGATCGTGACGGCGACGGTGTGCAAAACGCCGTCGACGTCTGCCCCGACGCCGCGGACCCCCTGCAGGCCGACGCAGACGCCGATCTCAAAGGTGACGCATGCGACCTGTGCCCAAACGCCGCAAACCCCGGCGATCAAGGCTGCCCTCGATCGCTGTATGACATCAAAGCCGGCGCGGTGGCGGATGGCGAGCGCGTCAGCGTTGCCGATCTGGTCGTCACGGCCACGACGTCGAATGGGTTTTTTGTGCAGGTCGATCCCGACGCCGCGAGCTTTACCGGCGTCGAAAACGGTTGCGCGTTTGTCTACGATCCCGTGCCAGACCACCCGGTGGCCGGCGACAAGGTGCTGATCGCGGGCGCCACCGTGACCGACTTCTTTGGCCAAACGCAGCTGAGCTTTGTCACCGTCGAAGTGACGTCCAGTGGCGCTGCACCGCTGACGCCGACGGTGGTGCCGCCCGCGGGTCAGACGCTGGCGCAGATCGCGGCAGCTGCCGGCGCGTCGCCGTATGAGTCGTGCTTGGTGACGGTCAGCGACGTCAGCGTCACCGACCCCACCCCCGCCCCCGGCCCGGGCGATGCGCCCACCGGCACCAACGAGTTTGAGATCGACAACGCCCTGCGCGTCGACGACTTGCTGTTTTTGGTCACGCCGCAACCGGCATTGGGTGAAGCGCTCGCCTCCGTCACCGGCGTCATGCCGGTGCGCAACGGCTTTTTAAAGATCGAGCCGCGTGCACTTGAAGACGTGCAGTTCGCGGCCTCCGACGTGCGCGCGCTTGACCCCGCGTCGAGCTTTGTGCGCGTCGGTCACAGCAACACACCGACGTTCCCGCAGGCCCTCACGGTCTCGCTCACGCGCGTGTCGGGTTCAGACACCACCGTGTTGTTGACGTCGAGTGATGCTGCGGCCGTCGCAGTCGCGCCCAGCGTCGTGGTGTTCGCCGGCCAGGCGTCCGCGGTGGTCCCCGTCAGTGGCGTCGTCGAAGGTGCGAGCACCATCACGGCGCGCCTCAACGCCGGCGACGTCGGCGTCACCGCGTCTGTGCGCGCCATCAGCGACGCCACGCAACCCTCAACGCTCACCCTCGATCCGCCGAGTGCGTTGGTGCCGTTTTTGGCGTCAGTGCAACTCACCGTCCACCTCGACATTCCCGCGGCTGTGGGCGGCACCGTCGTCACCATCGGCGCAAACGCCCTCGGCACCACGCCAGCGACCGTCACAGTCGCGCAAGACACCACCGACGCGAGCTTCGATTTCGTGGCGGGCTCAACCGTCGGCACCGCGACCGTCACAGCGACGCTCGGGTCGTTCACAACATCGTCGTCGGTGCAGGTGGCGGATCCCGCGAGCTTTAACGCAGACCTGTCGGGCTTCACCCTCGCCCAAACCAACACGGTGACAAACGCAACCGCGACGTTCGCTATCCCCGCGGGCACCACCGTGCCGGTCAACGGCTACTTGGTCATCTCGCGCAACTCCGCGCGCGCCGCGTTTGAGGGCCACTTTGGTGTGCTACCGGCGGCGACGGTGTTTGTGAACGCGGGCGACAGCTTCCTCGTCATCAACGACGCGGCGAAGACCATGACGCTCAGCAACGGCGGTGTCGTCATCGACGGACCCACGGTCGCGACGCAGCTCGGCAAAAGCATCCAGCGCAAAGTGCCCGTGGCGGCGGCTGGCGATGCGGCCAGCTGGACGGTCGTCGAAGACGCGCAGGGATCCGCCAGCCCGGGCGCCGGTCAACCGCTCGGCGGCACTGCGGGCTGCTACGTCAGCGAGGTCTCTGATGCGTCAGGCGCGGGAAACTTTCCGTTTGAGTTCGTGGAGATCCACTGCGACAGCGCCACACCGTAGGGCTGCCGGCGGCCTCGCGCGCCGATCGAATTCACCGACCTTGGGAGGTGAACAAAGTAATTACGCCAACGGCGACGCCAACAGCGACGTAACAGCCGCGCGGTGAAAGCCCTGGCGCACGCCGCGGATGCGCGCTTTGTCGCGGCCGAAGTGCACGTGGTTTGTCAGCAGCACGAACAACGCGCCGCCGTGCAGGTCGGGATCGATCCACACGCTCACGCCGGTAAAACCCAAGTGCCCGACCGCGCGTGGGCCAAGCACGTCGCCGGTGCTGCCCCCGAGCGTGGCTTTGTCAAACCCTAAGCCCCGCTCGCCGCCATGCTGCGCCCACGCCGCGAGCGTGCCCGCGCCCTGCACCGCTTCCACGAGCGGCCACGCAGCGGTTTCGACGTCGAGCAGCGAGCCAAACAAGCCCGCATGGCCGCTGACGCCGCCCATCGCGAAACAGTTCTCGTCGTGAACTTGCCCGATGACGGTGTGGTTGCGCCATGGGCAGCGCTCGGTTGGCGCCACCCGCAACAGTGCCGCGTGCATCCCCTCGTCGTACACGCGCACGAAACGCAACGGCGACGGCGCCATCAACACATCCAGCGGCGCTCCCAAACGCTGCTCCACGAGCGCGCCCAACGCTATGAAGCCGAGGTCCGAGTACAACGTGACGGTGCCGGCTGGTGCCAAGGGGGCGGTCTCGGTGACGAGATCGACGATGCGTTTCCCCGCAGTCGGCAGCCCGATTGGGCCAAACGCTTCAGCAAGCTTGTGCAGCGGCAACCAGTCGGGCAAGCCCGCGCGGTGCTGCAAGACGTGGGCGACGGTGACGCCACGCCAACGCGACCACGGTTGCTCCTCGAGGTCCAGCACACCCGCGTCGACGGCGCGCGCACACACGACGGTGGTACACAACAGTTTGGTCAATGATGCGAGATCGTAAATCGTATCGACCCCGACCTCACGCGCGCGCGGTTGCGTGTGCAGGGTGCCCGCACAATGCACGGCGCGCGTACCGTCGCGCGTGCGCACCAGTGCCGCTGCACCCGGCGTCAGGCCGTCTTGCACGCACGCGCGCAAAAACGCCAGCACGCTAGACATCGCCGATGCCTGCAACCGTCAGGCTGCCGACGCCGCCGACCACGTGCACGTGCGCGGTGGCGCCGATCGGTAGCGCGAAGTTGGGACTTTGGTGACCGATGGGCAAGTCGAAGCACACCGGCGCGAGCGCGGCAAGGCGCTCGACGAACACCGCGCGCGCGGTGGGTGCGACATCGCGCCCAAAGCCACCCCGCCCCGCCGGCTCTTCACAGCCGATAAGGTCGCCGATCACAAACGCACGCACGCCCGCAAACACGCCCGCGTGCAGCAGCTGCGTGAGCATGCGGTCGATGCGGTAGGGCCGTTCGCCCACCTCTTCGAGCGCGACGATCGTTCCCGCCAGTGCCGGCATCGACGACGTGCCGACGAGCGCCGACAACACGCAAAGGTTCGCAGCGTAAACCGGCGCGTGCACATCGACGTCGGTGGCGCCGCTCAGCCCCGTGATGTGCGACGGCTCGCCACGCAGCACACGCAGCAAGTGCGCGAAGCTGGCGTCGGACTCTTGAGCGAGCGTTGTGATGAGCGGACCGTGAACGTGCCCGCGGTGGCCGTGCGCGCCCAAGTGAAACAACAGCGCGGTGGCATCGGAAAAACCTACCACACGCGGCATGCGCTGACGGAGCGAAAGCTGGTGAACGATGCGCGTCAGGCCGTAGCCACCGCGCGCCAACCACACCAGGTCGACGTCGCTGTCGAGCGCACGCTGAAGCGACGCCACACGCTCGGCGTCACTGCCGTTGAGGTACGCGTGCGCGCCGCGCG
>JAYTVG010000249.1:0-6740 GCA_043744135.1 Deltaproteobacteria bacterium
CGTCGGTGCGCCGTCCCAATAGTCGCGGTGGGTGTTGTGCAGCAGTGTTGGCTTGTGGCCGGGGCGCACCACCACCGCGCAATCGGGCACCGCGAGCGGCAGCCAGTGGCGCGTGTGTGGCACCACCACCAGTGGCCACGATTGGTCATCAAACACCGAGCGCGATTGCAGCGAACCCGTGTGCAGCACGACGCTATCAAGGCCATGCTGCGTCATCACGCGCGAGTAGCACTCAAGCAGCGCCTCGACATGGGCACGGTGTAGAGCGCTCAAACGATCGTTGCTCGGCACAGCGGCTGAATCGTTCACGGCGCGTCTCCACAACCGTCCGCTGCGTTGCGCGGCGCCGGTACTGCACAATACGCAGCGCCAAAGGTTCCGTCGACGGCCTGTTTGCGCACCACCACGCTCAAGCGACCGCGGGTGACGCTGCCGTCGACGTTGCCCCACGCCTCGATGGTGATGTCGCCTGTGCTCGCGTAAACGGCGCGGTCGTCGTCGAGCTGGCAGTCGCTGTTGGTGCGCGCGGCTTGCACCATCACCGTGTGGTCGGCGATGTCGGCGAACGCGCTCACCACGCGGTAGCGTGCGGCGTCGAGCGTGCGCGCGTAAAACGTCATCGACAACGACGCGCTGCCAGCGCTTTGTGCCGACGGTGCCGCGCACAGGTCCGCGCGCTCATCCAAGATCACGGTGCTGTTGTTGAGTCCTGCGACGTCGACGTTTGGCACCGCAATGGCGTCAGCAACGTCCATGGTATCGCCGAGCACGGCGCCGTTGATGGATGCCGGCCCGCACGCGCACGCCCACATCGTCGACACCGCCATCAAACACTTGCGCATTTTGTTGCTCCCTAGCTCACGGGGACTAGCGCACTTGCGCCGGTGCGTCGACGGGTCACGCGTTTGCGATCACCACGGATCGGGCACGCGCACGTCGCTGCTGGCATCAAACGAAAACGCCAACGCCACGACCGCTTTGGCGCTGGGCGCAAGCTCAACATCGATGCGCACGATGCCGTGTGCATCAGGCTGTTGAGTGTGCGTGCACAGATGCACCGACGGCACCACACGCAACTGTTTGAGTTCGCTGATGGGCATGCGCATCATCACCATCACGCGCGCTGCTACGTCGCTGGTGTTGGTCAAAGTCGCTTCACGGATGAAGTGGGTGACATCTTTGCCGACGAGCTTTTTGTCCTCGAGGCGTTTTTTGTCGGTGCTCACCACGAAGCGATCGTCGCTGCCGAAACTCAAGTCGAAGGTTTCACCGCCGCCGCGGTACAGCACATCGCCGGTGCCGACGAAGCTGCTGCTGCCGTCGGCGTCAGCCACCCGCAACGTCACCGCACCAGCGAGGATGGGCCGTGGGCTGGCGTTTTTTAGCGTCGTGCGTAAAAACACCTGCGGTGCCAACTCGGGCATCGCGACGTGCTGCGCCGTGCACGGCGACTCGAACGTGCCGAGCAAGGCGCGGTGGGGGCGCCCATCTGACGGCACCGAAAACTGCGGCACCAAAAAAACCTGCGGCGCGCCACCATCGTCGACGCCGGGCGCGCCACTGGCGACCGGCACGTCTGGCACGTCGTCATCGCGGTGCTGCACCACGATGGTGCGCTTTTCTTCGATGGTTTTATCGCGCAGCGTGAGCCGGTCAGCGTGCAGCGTCGGCATCTGCGCGCCGCCGCTGGGGCGCGCCGTCGACAACACCAACTCGACGTCGTTCCAGGCCTCACCGGTTTTTTGCCACACGCATGCCAGCGTGCCAAAGACCACGCGCGGCGTGCTGCCTTGCCACAGCGTAGCCTCGTGCGCTGGGCGCCAAGCCGCGCACGGCATCAGCGTCGAGACCCGCAAGCGATAACGCCCGGCGGCAGCACTCACACGCAACGTCAACGTCGCTGTCACGGCTTGGTGTTTTGGTGCATCGATAGCGCCGGTGTGGGCGCGCAGCTGCGCGTCGCGGGCGGCGGCCAGCGCGCGCCGGCAGCTGTCGCGCTCGACATTCGCGCGCGCGAACGCTTGTTCAAACGTCGTCACCGCGCGCTGCCACGCGTCGGCGCCGAGCGCTTCACCGCGCCCGCTGGCGTGCGCGAGCTGGGCAATCCACTGCGCGTAGGTGGTGTCGATGGCATCGCGCGCGGCATCCGCGTCGTGCACCGCGCGATCGCAGCGTCGCACGGCGTTGGCAAGGTCGTCGGTGTGCTGCACGAGCTGGGCACGCCGCGCGTCACTTGCCGCGGCCACGTGCATGACCTCGCGCAGCACGTGCACGTCGTTGACGTGGGCGGCACCGACGGCTGCACCGTCAAGCGGCAGCAACGTCGCTGTGATGTGGTCATCGGACAGCACCGCGGGCAAGCCACGCAGCGCCAGTACGCAAGCACCGTCGGGCAACGTCACTTCGACTTCACGCACCACATCGGCGCGGTCCTCGAACACCACGACGCGAGTGATGCGCGCACCCACCACATCGACGGCAGCGTTTGGGTTACTCACGGCGATTACCTCCGACCAACTCGCTTTTTGCTGGCAAGGTGATGGCGTAGTTGTGTTCGACGACGAAGGTGGTGTTTGGCATCAGCGTGGTGCGCCACAGCAGACCACCGGGCATGACGGCGCCGACGGGATCGGTGTTGGTGCGCGTCGGCGGCGGGCTGCCGTCGAGCAGCTGAACCGCGACGTCTTTGATGTTGTCGGCGGGCACCGGCACGCGATCGTGCAGCACCAGCGTGGTCGGCGTCGTTTTGCTTGAGCGCACTTCAATGGTGACGCGGTGCTCAACGGCCGAGGTCTGGCTGACAAGGCCCTTTTCGAGTTGCTGGGTCTTGACGGTGCGGCCGACCACCCTCACGTCGGGGTCGACACCGAGGTTGACATCAACGCTGCTGCCGCCGCCGACCGCCGTCAACTGAGCTGTGACGACGAAGGCGCCGTTTTCGTACACCGCGAGCGGTCCCGCGGGTAGCGGTGCGCCGCGGATGTCTAACTTGCACAAGCGCCATGCGTCGTTGCTCAAGCGCGGCACCACGTGGTGCTCGAGCGCAGCGGTGACGTCGTCGGTGCGCACCACCACACGATAAAACGAGCCATCGCAGGCGACGTCTGTGCGTTCGCGGGCAGTCAACCTGGCCAGCGCCCGGCCGGGTGCGTCGGCGAGCGCCTGCGTGCCTTGCGGCAATGGCGCGTGGGTCAACTGCTGGGCTGCGCGCTTGAGTGCATCGATCGCGCGTCCTAACTCGGCGCGTGCATCATCATCAGCGTCGTGGGCGTCGAGCAGCCAGCCCAGGCGCGCGATCGGATCGAGCGGCAGCAGTGTGCCGCGCTGTGCTTCATCAGGCCCCGCCATGCGCAGATACGCGGTGCGCCAACGCTGTGGCAACGCCGCGTGGACCGCGAGCGGCTCGGGTTCAGCGAGCACGTGCTCTTTGCGCAGGCGCAGCGACGTCCCAGCCGCTCCCTTTGGTGCCGACGGCGCCATCAGCATCGTCGGCGCGGGCGCGCGCAAGACCTCGTCGGCGCCTTCGACGCTGCTGTCGGGCCGGGGCTTCGCCATCGTGCGCGCCAAGCGCGGCGTGCCCTGCCGCTCAAACGAACGCAGCTCGTCGCTTTTTAGGCTTTCAAAGTCGGCGCCGGCGCCGAAGCTGCCGGACGCGTCGTTTGGCCGCATCGCGCCCAGGGCGACGCCGTCGTCGTTGTCGTCCATGAGATGCTCGGGCGCAGCGGGAGGTGGTGGCGGTGGCGGCGCCGGTTCGCGATCCGGTGCGCTGTGGCGCGCGCCACGATCGTAACCAAAAAACAGCTGTGGCAAGTCCGAGGGCAGCGCGCGCCAGGCCTTGGCGACGTCAGCTTGCGCGCGCCCCATGCGCCACGAGGACAACGTCGGCAGCGCCGTGCTGCGCGACAAATCGGCGGTGCTGACCGACAGCGCAACGTTGTCCCAGCTCTCGCCGGTGGCTTGTGCCACGAGCGCCGCACACACCAGCTTCGCGTGCTGTCGTTCGCCGCTGCCGGATAACGTCAGGGTGTAGCTTGGCACCCACACCGCAGCGGCAATGAAGTATTCCAACTCGAAGGCGCAAGCGGCGCTGAGCGTGAAGCGACATGCGCGCTGCACGATCGGCGGCCGGCGATCCGTCACCGGGTGCTCCGCGGCACGACGCTGCGCCTGCACAAGCGCGCGCAAGCGGGTGGTGAGGGCGTCATGTTCGGCTTGCAGCTGCGTGCGGCGCGCTGCAGAAAACTGCCAGACATTGACGTAGCGCTCGGCGTCGACCAAGGCACCGGCGTGACGGCTGTCGGGGGCGACCGCGTGCAAGCCCTGCAGGTGGTCTATTTGCACCTGCACGCTGTGCACCGCGTCGGTCACAGCAGCGATGTCGTGGTGGAGCGTCTTCATGGTGTCGGCGAGCGGCGCTGGCGCGGGATGGGTTTTGAGCGCCACCGTCTCGTCGGGGGCTGACACGGTGCCGGTGCGCGGGCTGACGCGCAGCGTCTCGGACGCAAACAGCAGCGGCAAGCCTTGCACCTCGACGGCGCCGTCCCCTTCGCCGCTGCGCACCACCAGCGCGCCGTTTTTGTAGACGGTGACGCGCACGATCGCGGTTGGCACCACGCGAAACTTAGGCAACGAGGATTCGTGCAAGGGCAAAGGCGCTCCCGTGGTGTGCTCGGCTGCTTTCGTTAGCACGAGTCCCTTGATCGGCGCGCCACAACGGGCCATGACACGGGCCACGACAGCCGCCCATCTTTAGGGCCATGAAGGAGATCACGATGGGAAAAGGTGACTTGCGCACGCGTCGCGGAAAAATCTACCGCGGCACCCACGGTAACACGCGCCCAAAGGGCACTGGCGAGCCGGCAGCCGTTGCGAAACCCGCGGCCAAGCCCACCAAGCCCGCCAAAAAGTAGCCAGTCGACCGCTGCGCGCCATGCGCAGTCTCGCGTGTGGACCGCGCCCACGTCGACAACACGGCAGTGGCGGGAGCAGGCGATGGCGCGTGCGTTTTGGCATACGAATCGGGCCTGCGGCGATGGCGCGAGAGGCTAGGGCTTCAGCGATTTGTCGATCGCTTCACCGACGTAACTCGGGAAGCGCGGGACGCCGTCTTTGCTCAGCTCTTGGTAGCGGTAGGTGATTAGCGAGCCGATTTTTGGCGGATTTGCGCGCTCGAGGTCTGACAGTCCAGTGCCGACGTTAAAGCGCGTGCCGTTGGGCATCTCGCACACGAGCGCCCCGACGCGTCCTTTGTGTTTGCCCTTGCCGGGCTCGTGTGCGGTCACTTTGGCTTCTGCGTCGTGGAAGGTCTTGACCTTCAGCAGCGACGTCGAGCGCCCCGCGATGTACAGCGATTGCGGTTGGCGCATCATCAGCCCTTCGCCGCCGAGTTTTTCCACGCGCGCCAGCTCGTCTTTGAGGTGCTGCGTGCTGCGACAGCGCTGTTGTTTGACGGGCTGCATGTACAGCGGTCGCTGCGTGAGCACGAAGTCCTCGACGAAATCGACGCGCGCCTCAAATGGCGTCGTCAAGTGTGGCGCATCAAACACCAAGTAGCGCAGCTTCTTCCACTCCTCGCCAGCGTCCATGCGGCGCACGATGGACACGGTGGTTTGAAATTCCTTGCGTCCTACCCACAGCTCGCCGTCGAGCGGATGTTTGGGAAATTGCGCAGTGAACCACGGGGGCGCATGAAACACGTTGCCCAAGCGCGAGAGAAATTGACTGCCGTCCCACCACGCGCGCACGCCGTCGAGCTTTTCGCTCATCCACCAACCGGTCAGGTCGACGTCGTTTTCCCATTTGTGCGCCAACAGCACCGGTGGTGCGCCATCTGTCGCCGTGCCGCCATCTGTCGCCGTGCCGCCGGCTGAGGCAGCAGCGGGCGCTTTGGCTTTTTTTGCAGGAGCTGTCGTGGTGCCAAACGCGCCACTGCCGACCCGAGCGAGCTCTTGCGCCGCGCCGCGGTAGCCCTTGAGGTGCTTGCACGTGCGTTTGTCGATGGGGCCACCGATGTTGCGCCACGCGGGACACGAACACGAATACACGCCACCGACGTTTTTGAGTTCGTAAGGCTGTGCGGCCGAGCCTTGCACGTAGGCGACTTCACCATCATTGAGATCGGGCATGGCGGCAGCGTGAACCGATCCCCCACCAGCACGCAAGCCGCTGGTGTCACGAGCGGCTGAGGGTCGCGGGTCCCGCTCGCTGTCTTGGGGGTGAATCATGTGAATTCACCGACGCACTTCACCGCGCAGCCTCCGGCAACCCGCACGTCGTCAACTCCGTGGAGTCGGTCTTTGTGCGGTGCCACAACAATTGCTTCAAGCGCGTGTAGCCGGGCTTGCGTAGCAGCGACACGTGCTCGCGCGCATCTTGCACGTTGTAGTGCCAATAGCCGGTCTGGCCGAACCCCGACTTCAGCCCGATGCCCGAGATGGTCTGCACAACGATGGCACCGTCGTCAAAAGGCAAGTGAGCCACGTTGTCGCGGTACTGCGGCGTGAACACCCAAAACTCGGGCGCGTTACTGGGGTAGTAAACGCGCATCGGCACCTTGAGCGCTGCCGCCGCGTCGCCGATGGTGCGCATCGCGTGCGTGTCGAGCATATTGCCCTGCCACGCGTCGATACGGCCGAGCTTCACCATGGTGTGGATGTAGCGGTAGCGCACGTCGTCACCGAGCCACGACGTCAACTTAAGCGTGGCGTCGTGGCGTTGTTGGCGGTAGTGCGCGCCCAAGC
>JAYTVG010000250.1:0-2090 GCA_043744135.1 Deltaproteobacteria bacterium
GAAGGAATTGAATTCACCGACCTTGGGAGGTGAACGAAGGAATTGAATTCACCGACCTTGGGAGGTGACCGAAGTACTTTCATGGTCGACGTCGAATGGCGGCTCCGCGCTGTTTCTTGCCGGGCTTGCGTTTGGCGGCGGTGCGCACCGCAGCCGCCCTCGCTGCGCGTTTTTTTGCCGGCTTGAGGGTGCGCGCCTTTTTCGCGGGCTTGGCTTTGCCACGAGCAGCCGATGGCACCTTGCGCGGCGCCGAAACAGCATCGTCGACGAGGCGTAGTGCGGCGAAGCGCAGCGACTCAAACGATGCCGTGTTGCCGGCCGTTGCGGCGCACATGACGAACGCACCCGCGACGACGACGGCGATTTGCACTTGCCGCAACACGCCCGCGCTATTTTGAAAGCCAACCTCTCGAATCAGGGCGCGGGTGCCACCAAAGTGCGCCTCCATGCGACCAAACACCGTGAGCGCGCCGACCTGTTGCGCGAGCGATTGTTCTTCGAGATCCGCCAAAACCTCAAGCGTCGAGCCGACCGGTGCGTCGACGCGGCGCAGCACCAAGCTCGGCCGAAACGCGCCGTCCGCCGGCCCTTTGAGCACGATCAACGTGTCCTCCTCCCACGCTTTGGGGAAGGTAAACGCCAACGGGCGGTAGTTCGTTTCAGGCATATCTCGCACGCTCCTGCGCGGGACCATGGCATGGCTGAGCGGGCGATTGAAAGCACGCCACAACGGGCGTGACGGGCTCACTGGCACCCGCTATTGTGACGCACGATGTCGAAAGTTGGTCCTCGCGCCGAGCCGGTGTCACGGCCGCATACACCGCTGGGGCCGCACACGTCGGTTGCCGTCACGCGAAAGTCCGCCGCACACGCGCGCGCCCTCGCTGCCAGCCCGATCGCCGGCTTGCCCGTGGGCCGCACGGCGCTGCACGCGCTCGCGAACTCGCTTGAACACGATGCTGTCACCGCGACCGATCGCGCCACCAAGGCCGACAAGATCGACGCGGCATTGTCGGTGTGGCTCGCGGCCGCCACGGCCGACGCAGCGCCGCACGCGACGCGGATGCACGGCGCCAATCGAAACGCGCACCTCGCGGCGTTGCGGCTGGCGGGCTTGTGCGATGACCCCGGCGCGCGCCTGGCCGCGACCGCGACCGCCCACGCGCTGCGCGGTGACCTCGTCGGTGCCGAGCAAGGCTACCGCGACGCACTCGCCCTCCCCTTGCCGTTTGCCGCGCGCCATGGGGCTGCGCGCGCCATCAAGATCCTCGTCGACGCGCAGGCGAGCTTGCAGCTTGACGCGCTTGCCGGTCTGCTCGCCGGCACATCGGCGGTGGTGGATGCGCCCGCCCGTGCGCGCGAGGTGATGGCGCGCGCGCGCACGCTTGCTGCTGCGCATCCGTCGCACGCGCTGGATTTTGTCGCGCTCGCCGTCGACGCAGCTGTCGTCGCTGGCGACGTCAACCGCGTCGAGCTTATCGCTTGGGTCAATACCGCCGCGCGCGCGCAGAGCGCCGCAGCCACACCGGCGCAACCGCAGCGCGCGCTGCTGCTGGCGACCATCGAAGACGTCACTGGCAATGCGAAGGGCGCGGGCGCAGCGTACCGTCGCGTGCTCGAGCTGGCGCATGCCACGCCGCCGCTGTTGCGCGCAGCACACGCGGGCCTCGCGAAGCTCGCGGCCGTTGCCGGTGACGTCGCCGAGGCGAACCAGCACGTCGACGCGTTGGTGGCGCAGGTCGGATTTGACGGCCGCGACACCACCGGCACCACCGACGGCAGCGCGCTCGCGCTACGGGTCGCGCGACCGCGTGTGCACGCGACGTTGTTGCGTGCAGCGCTCACACCACCGCAAAACGCGTCGCAACTGCCCGCGTTTGTGCGCGCCGTCGATACGCTCGTGGCGTTGCCGGTGTTGAGCGCGGCGGGCTTGCCGCTGCAGTTCGTCGCCGACATGCGGCAGTTTTCGTTGGCGGGTACGGCCACCGACGTCAGCGTGTTTGCGGCGCTGTTGCGCGGCTATCCCGAGGTCACAGCCGCCGTCAGCAGCACGCAAGAGTTGGCGGCGGACAACACGTCGCAGATTGCCG
>JAYTVG010000251.1:0-6708 GCA_043744135.1 Deltaproteobacteria bacterium
GGCATGATGCAGCCAGGCATGATGCAGCCAGGCATGATGCAGCCGGGGATGGCGCACTTTGCGCCGCAGCAACAATACGGTGCGATGCCCCAAGGCCAACCCGTCATGCCACAACAAATGCAGGGGCAGCCGCAGCAGATGATGCAGGGTGGGATGGCGCCAGGTTACCCAACGCAGCAACCCAATCCGATGGCGTTTTTCGCGCAGATGGCACAGATGGCCCAAATGATGGGCGGCGGCGGCGGTTTTGGCATGCCCGGCATGTTCGTCGACCCATCGGCTGCGCCCTTTGCGCAACAGGGCAAGGCCGATGGAGACCCGGGGTTGGATGCGCAGATCGTCCGCCCCGCACGCTTAAAGAACCGAGTGAAAAGCCAGGGCTCGCTGGCGCTTGGCAACATCTTGGATTTGATGTGCCTGACGGACGACGGCAAAAATGCGCTCGGCGGTGTGCCGCTCGGCTGCACGATGGTGTTCGTCGGTCCGCCCGGGCGCGGCAAAACCCGCACCGCTCTCGCGTCGCTGGCCCGTGTCGCGCTCAGCGGCAAAAAGTGCGCATTTGTCGTCGCTGAAGAGGGGTTTCACGATCCCGACGACAGCGGGCGTGACGACCTGTGCTCGCGCTTGGTGAAGATCGGCATGAAGGCGACCGGTCTTGATGAAACCGCATTTGAGCAGCGCGTGCTGGAGAATTTGTTTGTGTTGGAGGCTCAGTACCACCGCCACAATACCTGGGACGACTTTGTCGCCAAGTACCGCTACCTCGTCGAAAAAGAACATATCGAGTTCGTCGTTATCGATTCGTTGTCGATGATCGAATCTAAAGCGGGCGCGGGCGACGCCGCGTCACCCAACCGTCGTGCCAGCGCCGACAACCTAAGCGCGCTGAAGACCTACAACCACGAGCGCGGCGTCACCTGCATCTGCATCGGCCAAATCAAAGACACCGGCGAGCCTGTCGGCGGCGAGGCCCTGCAGCACACCGCCGACGCCGTGTTTTTGGTCGAGGAGCTGTCAATGGGAAGCAAAGAGATGGCCGAGCAGTGGGGTAGCAAGTACCGCGAAGTCATCCCCGTGTTGCGCATCAAAAAGAGCGTGACGACGCCGATCTTTCAGCACCCGGTGCGCGTGGATCGTCACCCTGACACCGGTGAGTTGTTGCCGCACGCGTCGCAACCTGCCGAGCTGCAACTGCTGCCACGCAAGGCCTAACGCATGAGCGTCACGCCCACTGCCCCTTACTCGACGGCGCGAAAGGCTGTGCGCAGCATCAGCGTTGCCGACGTGCGCGGCGCTGACGACGTGCCGCTGTCGGTGTTGCTGGCGTCGATCGGCAGCCGCCGACCTAGTAACACCTACCTCGAAGATGAGCTGGGCATCCCCGTGCACGTGCGGGTGGCGGTGGACGGCTTGGTGCAGTCGCACGAGATCGAGGTGAAGGATGCCGACATCGCACTCAGCTCGATCCCGTTTTACTCGCTGTGCCGTGGCTTGTTGCTGCCGCTGGCGCAGATGCACACTTCAATGGTTGCGCAAACGTTTGACCTTGCGGCACCGACACCTCTCGATGCTGCTGCGCGCGAAAAATTGCTTGAGACGTTTCTACAAAAAAACGTCGGGCTCTCGCTGTCAAACAAGATCGCTTGCATCTTGGGCGACCCATTTCGCGGTCGCCGCAGTACGTTTAAGCGCGACAGCATGTTGCGGTTGGTGCTGTCGATGCGCATGTCACGTCGACGCGAGCTGCTTGACCGCCTGACCGCGCTCGGTGATGTGGCGCTGGTGTTTGCCGAAGCGCGGCCGCACGGGCGCATCGACCCTGCGCTGACGGCAGCTGAGGTGCTTGAGGCATTGCGCTTTTTGCCGGACCTGGTGCGCACCGACAAATTTACCGTGCTGCGCTCGCTGTTGTCGCGCATGGGCAAGCTGGAAGCCTACTTCTTGGCCAAGTTGTTGCTGCGCAAAGCCGGATTTGGTTTTGACTACCAAGGTCCGCTGGTCGCCAGAAAGCTCGCGCAAGCGTACGGCGCCGATGAGGATCTGGTGCTTCACGCGGTCGCGCTGACGGACCCTTTTCAGGTCACCAAAGCGCTCGAGACCGGCGGCGTAGTCGCGCTGCGCAAGATTCAACTCAAGCCGCTGTCGCCGCTGCGCCCGGCGCTTGCGATGCAGGGACGCGTGGAGATAGAGAAGTTCCCGGTTTGGGTGGAGCGTAAGTATGACGGCGTGCGGCTGATGCTGCACAAGTCTACCGATGCGCTGCGCAACGTTTTGGCCGGCGCATACACGCGCACGCGTAGCGATTGGCTGCAAGACGTGCGCGCGCTTGAAAGCACCATTCGTGCGCTGCCCTGTCGTGAGTGCATCGTCGACGGCGAGCTGCACGGCGCCGTGTCTGACTTCGACACCGACGGCGGACGGCGCCCTGCGACGGTCTACGACATCTTGCAGCTGGTGGGCGGTGCTCCCGAAAAACCGATCCGGCTGCAATTCGCTGCGTTTGACTTGCTGTACGTCGACGGCCAAGACCTCACGCATCGCCCATTGCGAGAGCGGCGCGCGATGCTGCAAGCGCTCGTGGGTGGGCTCGCCGGCGCGCCCCTCGCGGTGCCGATCGACCTCGCTGATGGCCAGCTCGCCGACACGCAAGAAGACGTGAATCGACGTTTCCATCACTTTCGAAACCAAGGCTATGAGGGCATCATTTGCAAAGACCTCGACGGCCCCTACCGCATCGCTATGCGTGACCCGTCTTGGGTGAAGCGCAAGCCTGAAGTCACGCTCGACCTGGTGCTGCTCGCGGGCGTCTTCGCGGTCACAACCAAAGAGACCGCGGGCATGTTTGGCAGTTACGCCATCGGCGCGCGCCTGCCTGACGGCAGCTTTGAAGACGTCGGTGATGTCGCTGGCGTTGACGTCGAGCGCGACCGTTCGATCCAGCAAACCATCGCTATGGAGGGCCTCGTGACCGGTCGGCGCATCGAGCGCGCCTCCGCGTCCGGCGTGCGCCCGGGCCTTGAGCTGCGGCCGCATATGGTCGTCACCGTGAAGTTCGAGGGCGTCACCAAAGACGGCGTCACGAAGAAGCTGTCCTTGCGCGACCCAAAAATAGCCACACTGCGACCAGACAAAAACGCGTCGGAGGCGAGCGGCGTCGCGGATCTCGAAGCGCTCTACCGAAAAGAGCGATTTTCTTAGCGCACGAGCGCAAACAACGCGCTCAGCGGCATGTGCACGTAGGTCGCCGACACGGGCCGTCCGAGCGCTGCGCCCGCTGCCGCCGCGTACATGCGCAATTGGCCGGCAAATTCGGGTGCCTTGTCGAGTGAATCGTCAACACCGAGCGCGTAGGTCTTGTGGTCGATGACGATCGCGTCCGTCGCGGTCGTGAGCAACAAGTCGATTTGCCCACGCACCACGGTGCCATTTGCGAAGCGTTGGCTGACTGGCACCTCGGCCTGCACGTGGTGGGCTGGCCATTGCGCTTGCAGATGTGCCCACAACCGGTCGGCGACCGCGAGCAAATCTGTTTCGTCGGCGATGTGGTCCACGCGGTGAGCCATCAACAGCTGGCGCGCGCAAGACAGCCTAGCTTTGACCGGCGTCGTGGGCCGATCGACCGCGAGCAATGCGTGCACGCACGTGCCAAACCGCATGCCCGTGTCGTCGTCAAATGCGACGCGTGGCACGATCGGAGCGCCCAGGATCGCGTACGCTTCGACGGTTCCGCGCCCAACGCTGCTCGACGGTTGCACACTTGCAGGAGCATGGATGCGTTGCTGCGGCGGCGCGAAGTCAACTGTCGGTCGGCGCTGTGGCGGCGCCAATGGCTCGCGCACCAACCGGCGGATCGCCAGGCGAACATCGACGCCAGCCCAGCGCACTGGTCCTTCGGGCGCGCTCAACCCAAGCACACTCAAAATGCCGCGCCGAAAAGCGTCAGGCGTTCCCGCTAGCACCAAACGATCACGCGCCCGCGTCCACGCCACGTACAACAGACGCAGTTCTTCCGCCGTCACCTCGCGGTCTGCGCGCCGGAACTCCGCGGAGGCCTTCAACACGTCATTGAGCCCAACTCTGAGCCGAGCTTGCTTGCGGGTGTACGGCGATAGCCAATAGCGCGGCCATTGTTCGCCCCCCTGCCCGCGCTCGACGTGCAGTCCAAAGACGCTTTTGGGCGCGCGGTAGGCGAGCTCCGCCAGCACCACAATAGGCCACTCGAGCCCCTTGCTGCCGTGCCACGTCGTCACCGTGACGGCGTCGACGCTAACGACGGATCCTTGACGATCATCGTCGTCGTCGTGTTGTTGCGAGAGTTCGACCAAGCGCGCGATGAAGCTCGCGATGGTCGCTCCGCGTCCTTGCGCGTGCAGCCGCGCAACGGTGCGCACGGCGAGGGCGCGCACGGCGCTCAGGTTCGCTTGGCGTTGTTGCGTGTCGTTCACGCGTGCGGCCCACGCGCCCAGTTGTAGCGCCTCAATCACGTGGTCGACGGCGGACACGACCCCTGCGTGGACGTGGGTGCGGGCGGTGGCTACCAGCGCCTTCACGAGCGCGAGTTCGCAGACCGCGGGTCCGGTTGGCCCTGGCACGAGCAGCTGCATGACCGCGTCGATGTCATCTGGGTACACGAGCACACGGGCGATCTCGGCTGCGGCGAGTGCGTCTGTGCCGTCGATCCACAAGCGCAACCCTGCCGACACCATGCGCGCCTCAACGGTGCCCATCAGACCAAAGCGCCGCCACTGCGCGGCCAGCCCGGCTGCCTGTAGCGACGACGCCACCTTGCGCGCGACGTCGTTTGTGCGCACGAGCACGCAAATGTCGCCGCAACGCGGACGGCGCGCTGCGCCTAAGTTGGGCTGCCGAACGCGCGCTGTCTCGTCGTTGAGCAGCGACACCACCCCGCTTGCGATCGCGTCGTGTTGTGTGGCTTCGGTGCCACCATCGTAGTGGTCGCCTTGCTCAGCTGTCTGCCACCACTCGAGCACCGGCCCAAGCTCTTGGTCGTCGCGGGGGGCGGCGCTCGTGATGTTGGCCGTGCCTGCCTCTGGGTCGTGGCGCGCGAACGCCTGCTCGAACACCGCGGAGGTCACGGCAACTAAGTCACCACGGCTGCGGTACGACACCGTGAGCGGGGCGACGCGTTCGGTGACGTCGACAGCGAGCGCTTCGTTCATCAGGGCGGGATCGGCGCCACGAAAGCTGTAGATCGACTGCTTGCGGTCGCCGACCCAAATCGAGCGCCGGGCAAGCGATGACAATTCGCGAAACACCTCGAGCTGTTGCGGCGAGCTATCTTGCAGTTCATCGACGACGACAAAATCGACGCTCTCGCTCAGTCTGGCGCGCAGGTCGCTTCGCCGCAGCAGCGTCAGCGCGTGCAATTCTTGATCAACGAAGTCGACCACGCCCCACGCGCGCTTGGTCTCCGCGTAGCTCTCCAAGCTGCGCGCGGCGATGGCGAACAACAAGTCGTGCGCCTCGAGCAGGTCGGCGCTCAACTGTGGATGAAACACGTGCTGCTCCGCGGCCGCTTTGATCGTGTAGTTGGTGCACAGCGACAACCATGCTTGCCAGCGCGTCGGTGCGTGCTGCGTCAAGCCGTCGTGGACTTCTCGGGCTATGCGCACGTCAAACGGCAGCTCGCCGCGCGGACGTTGACCATCCTCGCTGCGCTGCAGATAGCGCGCGGTGGCATCGAGCATGTCTTTTTCGATCGCGGCGGCGCTTTTAGCTGCAGGCAACAACTCCGACAGGCGTGCGCGACCGCGCTCGCCGGCGTATCGCAATACCTCGGGCGCCATGCCCACTTTGCGCGCGTGGTCGACGAGTGCTTTGACGTGGCCCGGAAATCCGCTCATCTCGCGCATGCGTCGCGATAGCTCGTCAGCACGCGCGAGCTCAGCACTGGTGAGCTGGGTTTGAATGACGCGAGCGAGCGTCTGCTCTGCGACACGGTCGTCAATGGTCTTGAGCTTGGGTGCGAGGCCGAGTTCGAATGCGAAGTCTTCCACTAACCCTTGGCACACCGCGTGGACGGTGCCGATACGCGCATTTTGTATCCTGCGCGCGAGATCAACCTCACCGTTTGCCATCAACGCGCGACGGATCCGTTCCTGCAGCTCGGCAGCCGCGACGCGCGTGTAGGTGACAGCGACGATATGCTCAGGCGCGACGGGCGCGTCCGTTTCAGTGAGCGCAGCGACGACCTCACCGACCACGAAGTGCGTCTTGCCGGTGCCTGCGCTCGCCGTGACGAGTGCCACGCTCATGAGCCGCTCGCTGTGCGTGGCTTCGCTGTCAGGCCTCGGCCACAGATGAGATCGTGCTCGCAAAACCGACAGCCCGGGCGCACGACATCGTCAGCAAGCGCACCTTCATCAAACAACGCACCGGGCGCGCGCGCGATCCCCCGCTCGAAGGCGCCAAAGATCTCGCGCGCTTGCTTGCTCGCACGATTCATCGTCACGTCGGGTCCGGGGGCGTGCACGACGCGGCTCGACGCGAAGACCGCGCCGTCGGTGCTCAGCAACTGCCCTGAGTTCACTTGAAAGTATGCGACCGCCGGCCATGGCAGCCCGCTTGGCTGACCGTAGTGCTCTCGGACCAGATAGCTGTAGTAGGCGAGCTGCAGGGCGGTCCCGAGTGCGAGTTGTTGTTCGCGAAAGCGATCGCCGCTGAGCTTGAAGTCGATGATGGCCAACG
>JAYTVG010000252.1:0-6699 GCA_043744135.1 Deltaproteobacteria bacterium
TGGCAGCGCGCGCGCAGACCAAGGGGCACGCCGGTGGCTTCGGCGGGCTCAACAGCGCGGTCGAGCAAATCGACGAACACCTCGATGGGCCCGCGCACCAACAACACCGGCTCCAGCGCAAGTGTTGCGCGCAACGCCGTCGTCACGCTCACCAGCGTACAAGGATCGGCGAGCAGCGCGCGGCGCGCCACCGCGAGCAGATTTTCCGCCTCCATCTCCAACCTGCGGCGAAACCCTAGGCCACCGTGGCCGTCGACGCCTTCAGCCCAACCGCCAGCAACGCGCAAAAAGTAGCTGCTGTGTCGCCGCGCGAGACCGTCACGCATGCCATCCGCGTCGAGCCGCGCGTCGGAAAATTCCCGCACGACACCCGGCATCTCAAGACGTCGTTCGGGCGCAACCATCGCAGCCCGCTGTGCGCGCGCGTTGAGGTCGTTGACGCGCAACAGCGACTTTTCCAGCAAGCTTTCAAGCGCGTCGGCCACTGTCGGCGCGTCGGCGTGCGCTGACAAATCGATGACCGCTGCCGCCGCGTCGTCGTTAAAGCCGCCGCGAAAGGTCGCCGCCTGCGCGAGCGCGCTGACCTCCCAAGCGGGAAGCAACTCAAGCGACCAAGCGACCGCCCCCGCCAGCGCGGAGCGTTGCGAGGCGCTGCTTGACGCACCCACCAACAGCGATACGCGACGCGGCAGGCGCTCGAGCAGGTCCGCCGCGCTAAGGTTACGCAGACGCGCGGCGGCGATCTCGATCGCGAGCGGTACGCCGTCTAACAGGCGCACAATCTGCGCGATAGCGACGAGGTCCGCGGTGGCTGGGACGAAACCGCGGCGAGCTTCGCTTGCACGCTCGACAAACAACTGCACGCTTTCGACGGTGGCCGCGCGCGCCTCAGCACCAACTTTGGGCACGCGCAACGGCGACAAACGGATCACGTGTGCGCTGTCCGCGGCGCGCGGCTGCCGTGTCGTGAGCATGACGTGCAGGCTTCGACTTTGCGCCAACAACGCGTGCACCACGTCGAGCGCTTCCGCCTGCAAAGCGTCGACCCCGTCGATGAGCAGCAACATCGGCCCGCGGGCGTCGACGGCTTCGCTCAAGCGCGTGGTCTCGCTATCGAGGTGCGCACCGGGACTGGGGCCGACGTCAAACAACTCCGCCAGGTCCGCCCACAGCGTGCGTGCGTCGCGTGTTTCAGCGGCATCTAAGCACCACACACCCCCGCGGGAACCAAAGCGCGGCAGCTCGAGTGCACAACTGCGCAGCGCTAGGCGGGTCTTGCCGATGCCTTCGGGCCCGCTCAACACCACGAGGCGCTGGTCGTCGTCAAATCGGCGCGCGATCTCATCAAGCAGTTTGACGCGCCCCACGAACGTGCCCCGCTCCACTGGGAGGTTCGACTGCAAAAGCGCGCGGCGCGACGACGTCATAGCGCGCACGCTTCGAAGTCAACTGTGCATGAGGCTGCGCACGGCACCATGAAGCCCATCGCGAAAGGGAAAGCGCGAGTGTAGCGCGATCGTGCGCCGATGCGCACGGCAATGTGTCAGTCACGTGGGGCGCATGGTCACGACGCGGGCGGGTGCCGCGCCGCGGTGAAGCGACGGGAAAAGCGACTGAGCTGGCGCATCACGCGCCGACGCCGCCAAAGCGATGTCGAGTCCGGCTGTGACTATGATAGCGTTTGCGCGTGAGTGCACCCGCGTTTGGCCTCGGCGAGATGGTAAAAAACCTCCGCCTGCAAAAAGGGTTGACGCAACAGCAGTTGGCGCGCGCTTTGTCGCTCAAGGGCAACGCGTTTTTGTCACGCATCGAAAGCGGCGCGGTGGTGCCGTCGGTGACGATGCAGCGCAAGCTGGCGGCGTTGTTGGGCGTCAACGTTGCGCTGTTGACGGCGCGAGCAGGGACGCACACCAGTCGACGGCCACGGCGCTGTTGGCGGACATCGGCGCCGCATTCGAGCAGGCGCGGACGCACTTCGCGCGCGAGCTTGACGCCATGAGTGACAGCATGCGCACGCACCAGGCACGCATCGCCAACACCTTGCGCGTCGCGGAGCTGCAGCTGTTGTGGGATGCCGACGACAAAATCGCCTACGAGGCGACCGTCCGCACGGTGTGGGTGCTGTCGCCGGACCTGCAGCTGGACACGCAAAACTCCAAGTTACAGCGCGTGGTGAAAGACAACTTGGCGCGCGGTGTGCGCTATCGGTATTTGGTGCCGCACGACGCCACAGCGATGAAACGGGCGCGCGCGCTGTTGCGTACGGTGCCGTCGCAGGGCGACATTCAAGTGCGCGTGTTGCCGCCGGCAGCTGTCGTGATGTTGACAGAGGTGACTTTGTACGACGCCACCACGCCGCAGCGTTTGGGGCTGATGATCGCACCGACGCAGCGTCCCGATGTGGACTGCGTGTTGAGCGCGGCGCACACCAACAACTTTGTGCACGCCTACCGGCTCGCGTGGAAGGGGGCGCGAGCCCTCGAGACAGAAAAGTCGACGCACTGAGTCGGCGCACCAGCGGTGGCGCCGCCGGTTGCGCTACCATGCAGCATGATCCGCGTGCGCACGCCGAGCGGTGAACGCATCTTGTCTGTCGAGGCGTTTGAGGCGCACGTCCGCCAGGGTGATATCTCGCCGTTCGCTGAGGTATGCCTGCCCGCCATCACCGGCGACCGCTTCGTTGCGGCCCGCGAACTGTCGTTGTTTGCAGCGCTGCACGATCCGCGTCGCATGCTCTTTCAGCGCCACTTTCACCTCGGCCGACTGCCCGTTGTCACGGGTGCTTTCACCCTCGTGTGCATCGCGTTGTTCCTGTACGCGCGCGCGCTCGGTGCTGGCGCTGTGACCCGCGATGCGCTGCTGCTGCTAGGTGCTAAAGCGCGCGCCCCCATGCTCGACGAGGGCGAGTTGTGGCGCCTGCTGACCGCCAATCTTTTGCACCGCGATTCGACGCACTTGGCGTTCAACATGTTCGCGCTGTTGAACATCGGCACCGTGCTTGAAGGCGTCTACCGCCGCGGCGAATACGTCGTATTGTTGGTGGTCGGCGGGCTGTCGACGATGGCGTTGTCGAGCGTCATGAGTATTCCCATCACCGTCGGTGCTTCGGGCGTGATCTTTTGTTGCTTAGGCGCGGCCGTAGTGTTTGGCCTGCGCTTTTCGGAACTCTTGCCCTTGCGGTACCGGATGTACTTCGGCGTGGTCGTCGTCGCATACGCGGCCGCGATGTTTTACCTCGGCCTCCAGCGCGCCGGCACCGACAACTGGGGCCACGCCGGCGGCTTGTTGTCGGGCTTTGTGATGGGCGCGCTGCTTGAGCCGCGCTTGATGAAGGCCAACCCCCAGCTGCTGCGGTCGACGGCGTGGCGGGCGTGGGCGCTGGCGGCCGGCATCGTCGTTTTGATCGTGGTCGCGGGGCCGATCGTGCCGCGCATCGCATTTCACTTTGAACCGTATCGTTTTGACAGCTTTGGCATCGAGATCTCGCGGCCGTCGACGTGGACCAAGGGACCCGATCCGCTGGGCTTTTTGGCGTTCGGCAATGGCGTTGACGCGTTGACGTCGATCGCGTGTGCGCACCGCGAGGCACCGCGCTCCGTGGACGGCGCAACGGCGCACTTTGTCGACGAGGAGCTCGGCGCACTGGCGCTGCGTGGCAGCATCTTTGGACTCGATGTCGCAGCCGTCAGCGTGGACACCATCGACGGCGTCGACGCGCGTTTGGTACCGTTTTCCTTCACCGCATCTGACGGCCCGTTCGCCGCGCGCACGTGGGTGTTTGTGCGGGGCGAGATGGAGTGTGCGTTCGTCGTTGCGCAGCGCAAAGGTGCACGCGCGCATAGCGTCGCTATCCTCGACGAGATCCGAGCGCGGGTGCGCTTCGTCGCCACCAAGGCGCAGCGTGAAGCGCAAAACGGCGTACTCAACCGACCCCATGACCCGCGGGCGCAGCTCGAGATGGCGCTCGCGCACCAAGCCGCCGGCGAGGTCGCGGGGGCGCGCGCCGCGTTTGCTGTCGCGATGACGACCTCGGACCCGACGTGGCTTGCACGCGTGCGTCTGGCGAATGCTCGCTTCGAGCTGCTGTTTGGCGGTGACTTCGACGCGGCGCTGCGCGACGCGCACAACTGCGCGCAGGCGGATCCAACCCCGCAGGCTTACGCGCTGTGGGTGCAGATCCTGACGCGCCGCGGTGACGCTGCGGCGGCCCGCCGTGTGCTGGCGGAAGCTCTCGCGCAGTTTGGTGAGGTGTCTGAGCTGGCAGCGCTGACGCACCCTGCGCTGCCGTCCCCCTCGCCATGATGCGCAGGCTCTTGATGGTGCTCGGCGTGATTGTCGCGATTGACGCCGGGTTATTTTTAGCGGCGCTCGTCACGCGCCACCCGATGCCCCAGGCGAATGTCGTGGTTGTCGCTGAGCGCGAAGTGGCGCTGCATGAAGCGCCATTAGTGGTGCGGGTGTCGGCGTTTATCCCTGGTGCAGCCAAGTCGCTTGCGCTCACTGAAGCCGCACGCGCACGTTTGGGTGACGCGCCCGAGGTCGGCTTCGTCGACAACATCGCGCGCGTGCCGATAGGCGTGCTCGGAGCGCAGATCTTGCAACTGCTGCTCGACGACGGCCACGGCTCCCTCGGCGTGTGGCGTTGCGTCGTCGACGTGGTTGCAGCTCATCCTTCGCATGACACCGTGAGCGAAAGCGTCGCTGTGCGTGTGCCGATCAGCGGCATGCGCACAGCGACGGTATCGATCGTTTCGGTGCCACACGCAGGCGCGTCGCTGGCGGTGCACGCCACGGTCCCGGACCAAGACGACGTCGTGCTCGAGCTGCTCATCGACGGCGTGCTGCGCGATGCCGTGGCGGTGCATATCAAACGTTCGATCGACGCCACCGTGTCTATCCCCACCGACGCGGCGCCCGGCGCGCTCGTCGTGGTGCACGCTGCGGTGCCGTGGCCAGCGGCGCGGGGGCCGTACGCTATCGCACGGGTGGGCGCGTCGTTTGAAAAACCGCCGCCCGCGGGCATCGCGATGCGGCCCGCACTGCTGCGGCCAGCGCCGCTGCCCTGCGATGCCGCCACCGACGACACCGGTGCGCTGTTCAAACGAGCGTTTGAGTGGGCTTCGGGGCTGTTGTGGGCGCTGTTGTCCGTGGTGGTGTGGGCGCTGTCGCGGGGCCAGGGCGCAGCGGCGCTGACGCGCGCCGCGGCCGTCACGCTCGCGTTGGCGCTGCTGTTGCTTGGCTTGGATCTGGCGGTCCGCTTGCCGTAACGCGACGCTGCGCCCCAAATCGTGTACGCTCGCGGCGTGCAAGTTGGAGACGTTGTCGACGGACGCTATCGGTTGTTGGACCTTTTAGGGGAAGGTGCGGCCGGCAAAGTTTTTCGTTGCGAAGATCTCGGCAAAAACAACATGTTCGTGGCGCTCAAATTGTTGCACGCCAAAGATCCGCGCTGGGAGAATTTCTTCCGACGTGAATTCGAGGTGTTGTCGCGCGTCCACCACCCAAACTTGGTCAGTGTCTACGACTTCGGCCCCGCCCCTGAAGAAAACACCTGGTACTTTACGCAAGAGCTCGTCGTCGGCAAGCCACTGTTGGAAACGGTCGCAGGCAAGAAGATCGACGAGGTCATCGCGCTATTTGTCGAGATCTGCCGCGCGCTTGAGTTCATCCACGGCCACGGCGTCCTGCATCGCGATTTGAAGCCCGCCAACATTTTGGTGCAGCAGCACGCGGCGCCCGGTGAGCGCGTGCGTGTGCTCGACTTCGGTTTGTGGCGCGAACTCGACAACACCCCGCAGCGGGGTGCGCGTTGGGCCGGCACGCCGCCGTATCTCGCCAGCGAGGTGTTGCGGGGCTTTGGGCACTCGATCAGCGCCGACTTGTACGCCGTCGGCATTACTTTGTTTCAGGTGCTGACGCGCAAGCTGCCGCACGGGCGCGGCACACCGCCCGAGCTGTTGCAGGCGCGCAAGGTTCCCGCCCCCGACCTCACCGGCATGGTGAAGCCCGAGTTTGCGCAGCTGATCACGCGTTTGCTCGACGAGCTGCCGGAGAATCGACCGCAGAGCGCTGCCGAGCTGGCCGCCAGCTTGAGCCAGCTCATCCCGGATCATGCGGTCGCGATGCCTCTTGCGCTCGGGCGCGCGCGCTTGGTGGGACGCGATGTTGAGCGTCAGCAGATGGCCGACATCATCGAAGCCGTGCGTGAAAAACGGGCGGACCGGCCGCACCTCGTGGTGATTGAGGGCCTCGACGGCATCGGCAAGTCGCGTTTCGTCAACGAGATGAAAGCTGAGGCGCAGCTCAAAGGTGGGCGCAGTGCGATCGGCTTGTGCATGGAAGACGTGCGCCTCACGTACCGACCGATCGCAGACCTCGCGCGCGCGCTCGCCCCTCTCGCCGGCCGCGCACAACTCACGCAGTCAGAAAAACACGTGTTGTCTCGTCTGTTGCCCGACCTCGCGGGACCGCCGCACGTGATCGCGCCACCGCTGAGCACAAAGCATGACCGGGACCGCTTCCACGAGGCTGCCGCTGATTTGTTTTTAGGCTTGGGTGGCGCCAGCGTCTGCGTGCTGGTGGTGGAGGACGTCACGTTTTGCGACCCCGCCAGTGCGGCGTTGTTAGCGACGTTGATCGCGCGCGCGAAGGAGTCGAGCGTTCTTGTCGTCGTGACGCTGTCGAGTGAGCACGGCAGCG
>JAYTVG010000253.1:0-2073 GCA_043744135.1 Deltaproteobacteria bacterium
GCCACTGAGCTGAAAGTGGCGGGGGATGTCGTCGACGTGTTCGCGGTTCGGCGTAACGGCGCCGACGAAATCTGGCTCAGCGTCACCGCCAAAGGTACCCGCAGGTTGGTCGCCATCGACGCGCGTGGCGCGCAAACCGACGTCGCCACCGTGCCTGTCGGCGCCGTGTTCGTCGACAGCTGCCCGCAACCCAGCGGTGACGACGTGGTGGTGTTCGCCGACGCGCAAGGCTTGACGGACCTCGCTGGTGCGCGGCTGTTGGCGGGCCCGGCACTGTTTGCGGTGCCCGACGCGACGGCACTTCTTAAAGGCGAGCTGTGCGGAAAGTTTGCCGCGGGCAGAGGCGAGCTGTACGTCCCCGTCGTCGACGGCTTGCTCGTCAAAGATGCCGGCGGTGTGCACACTTTGCACCTTGAGCATGGTGCGCGCGCGTATTCGGGCCGTGTGCAGCGGGGCTTGCGGCCCGATCGCGGTTATGCGCAAGCGGTGTCGCTGTACGGCCCGCATCTGCTCGACACCGACGTCGATGGCGATGGCGATGTCGACTTGGTCGCCGAGCGCGAGGGGCATTTGTCGGTGTGGCGCCGTGACAAAAGTGGCCTGACAGCGCAGCCCGTCAGCATCGATTTGGCGCGCGTTGTCAAAGCGGTTGACGCGGATTTGCGCATCAAGATCGCCGACGTCAACGGCGACAACCGCGCCGATGCGGTGGTGGGCGTGACGCGCGGCGCGGTGCCCGAGACCAGTGAGACCTGGGTGGTGTCGTCAACCGCGACGCCGTTTGACAGCGCAACCCGGCTGTGGAGCAAAGACGGGTTGTGGGCGCCGCTGGACGTGCGTCGACATCAGATCGTGGTCGCAGAGGTGAGCACGAGCTTGGTGTCGTTGTCGGCGGTGGTCTTGACGGGGCGCATGCCGGTGCGCGTGCGCGTCGGCGACGGCGACCGCGCGATCTTTGACATGCAGGCCAAAGTCGACGTGCGCGCCGGTCGTTTGGACGGCGCATTGCCGATCGTCACGGTCGATTTCGACAACGACGGCCTGACGGACCTGGTCGATTTGGGCGAACCCGGTGAAGCCAAGCTGCACCGCGGGACCCCCAACGGCTTTAGCGACGCGGTGCAGACGCGCTGGGTCGTGCCGCACTTTACGCTGCTGGTGCCGCTGGCGAGCGCGTTGGTGCTGGTCGCGAGCCCGGCGCGAGGCACGACGAAGATCACGGTGCTGCGGTAACGCGCATCGCATCGCTGCGCACGCGGGCGCAGCGGGCAAAAAAAAGACGGCCCCGTGCGGGGCCGCCTTGTCGACGCAGCTGTCGACCCACCTCAACTTAGCCGAGGTTTTTTTCCTTCATCAGCTGCTTGACGCCGTCGACCGAGCGCTGGCGCAGTTCCCAGCCGTTGACGAAGATCGACGGCGTGCCGCGGACCTTCGCTGCGCTGGTGCCAAGCTCGGTGTCGGCAGCGATGATCTTTTCGTACTTGGCGTCGTTGTCTTTGAGCGCCTTGTCAAACTTGCCGCTGTCGAGGCCGATTTCCTTCGCCCACTTCGAGAAGTTTTCAGGCGTGAGCTCGCGCTGACCACCGTAGAGTTTCTCGCTCATCGCCCAGAACTTCTCGTCGCCACCCAAGTCGCGGGCCGCGAGCGCCGCTTTCGCCGAAGGCTTCGCGTCTTTGTGAAACGACAAGGGGAACAACTTGAACGCCACGTTGACCTTCGAAGACAACTCGCTGTCTTTAACGATCTCACGCAACGCTGGGTCGACACGCGAACAAAATGGGCATTGGTAGTCGCTGAAGATGACGACGTTGACGGTCGCCTCCTTCTTGCCCAAAATTGGGCTGTCGCCGACGGGGATCTTATAGGCTTCGGTTTGCGGCGGCGGCGGCGTCGGGGCTGCGGGACCTGCGCCACGCTTCTCCAAGGCCTCGACCTTTTTTTCCAACTTCTCCAAACGGTCCGTGACCTCCTTGGAACCACCACCACCTGGGGGTTGGCAGGCCACGAGGCCCAGTGCGACAGTGAGCGAAAGCATAACGTTTTTCATGATCTTCCTTTTGTTTGCATTGCAAT
>JAYTVG010000254.1:0-2071 GCA_043744135.1 Deltaproteobacteria bacterium
TTGGCCGCGGTCATCGCAGCGCTGGTGATTGACCCACTGCGGCTGCTCACCTTCGCGCTCATGACGCTGCTGGTGGCGACGTGCGTGATGCGCGAGGACCATGTGCTAGCGCGCGTGCTGGCGTGGCGGTCGCTGGTGAGCATCGGCCAGGTCAGCTACGGCGTGTACTTGCTGCATATGCTGGTGCTCAACGTCGTGGTGAAGCTCGCCGCGCGCGCACATGTGCAGTCGCGCGTGGCGATCTTTATCGCTGTGGTACTCGGCGCATGGGGTGCCGCGTGGATCAGCTTTCACACCTTCGAAGCGTTCTTTTTGAAGTTCAAAACGCGCTTTTCCCGCGCGACGTGATTGCTAAGGTGCTCACATGACCATTCGCAAAATTGCGTTGTTGGGTGAGCCGGTGTTGCGTCAGCTGGCGCGCGATCTCACGCTTGAAGAACTGCCAAGCGCGCGCTGGCAGACCTTCATCGACGACCTCATCGAGACCATGCGCGACGCCGACGGTGCCGGCCTTGCAGCACCGCAAGTCTTTGAACCGGTGCGCATCGCCGTCATCGAGGTCAAGGGCAATAACCCCCGCTACCCGTACAAGCCCGCCATCCCGCTCACGGTGCTGGTGAATCCGATCATCACGCCGCTGACGACCGACACGTTTCAAAACTATGAAGGCTGCTTGAGCGTGGTGGACCTGCGTGGCGTCGTCGATCGGTTGACGCACATTCGCGTCGACTACCTCGATCGCGTCGGCGTCGCGCATAGCGTCGAGGTCAAGGGGCTGACCGCGGGCACCTATCAGCACGAGTGCGACCACTTAGACGGCAAGGTGTTTGTCGATCGCGTGACGGATCCGTCGACGTTTTCGACCTGGAAAAACTGGGAGCGCTTCCACAAGGCCGCCTTCGTAGCCCGCGTCACGGGCATCGTCCAAAAATACGGCATGTAACGACGGACACGTCCTTGCCACGTCATGCGCTTGCGGGCAGGCTTGGGACATGGTGACGAAAGCTGCGAAAACCGATCCCGCCCGCGCAGGTGCAAGCGTCGTCCTCGCGAAACCCGCAGACATCGTCACCGCCACCGCAGCCATTGCGTCCTCAAAAAGCGCGTCCGCAAAAAGCGCGTCCGCAAAAAGCGCAACCAGCCCCAAAGCAACCGGCGTAGCGAGCGACGTCGACGTCGGCTACGACAAGCGGGCCGGCAACGCAGCGCCGCTCGTGAAGCCCGAGGGTGGCAAACCATCGTCGTTGTTGGCAGTGCGCGCCAAGGTGCCGGTGACGGTGCAACAGCAGTACAGCAGCTGGGCGGTCAAATACGACGCCGAGACCGCGAGCTACGGCTGGTCGGCGCCGCAACATTTGCTCAACGCGCTGGCAACCGTCGCTCCACCGCGCGGCGCACAGCGCGTGTTGGACGTCGGTGTCGGCACCGGCTTGGCGTCGGTGCCCTATCTCGACGCGCATGCGCAAGTGACGGGTGTGGATATCTCTGACGCGATGTTGGCGCAGGCCAATGACAACCACCCGGGATTTCACCACCTCGCGCGCTATAGCGTTGACGAACCGCTCAGCGCTGCAGGCTTAACGCCCAACAGCTTCGACGTCGTGTTGTCGTCGGGCGTGCTGCATTTTGCCAACGACTTGCCGTGGACCTTGACGCAGCTCGCGAGCGCCGTCGCAAGCGCTGGCACGCTGGCGTTCACGTACATCCCACCGCAGCCGCGCAAGTTTGGCGCCTCAACGAAGCTGCACACACAAGACAGCATCGACGGCCATCTGCGCGGCTTGGGCCTGAAGATTTTGGTGTCCAAAGACTTCGTCGCGTACCACGACAAAGGCGACCCGGACGACCCGGTGCACTACGTGTTGGTGGTGGCGCAAAAGCCGGGTGCACCGGCGGTCCTGCCCGAGCACCTGGACCGCACCGCGTGCGTGGATCGCGCCCGCATCGCTGACGTGTTTGCGTCATCGGTACCGCACGGGCCACAGGCCACGCAGTGGACGGACGCCGCCACCGCGCATGAGCAAAATCAAGCGCTGTGGTTGGCGGCGCAAGCGCAGGTCGCCGCGGGTGA